>JAUNJW010000132.1 GCA_030533035.1 Erysipelotrichaceae bacterium | reverse complement strand
GATATGAGGACGCCTTCGACCGGGATTACAACGGCCATAACGGCTATGCCGGCGATCCGACCTGTTTCTCGCAGCCGGAGGCGGTCAGGGATGACGTCATCACGGTCTGTGAAATGATCCTTGCCGGAAACGCTGAGCCGGAAACAGTATTCATGCTCGGCCGCGAACGCCTGGCGGTATCGCACGGCTGCGCCAGAGTGGTATTTGACAAGTAACAATCACTGAAGAAAGAGCAGAGATGCTCTTTTCTTTTTGCCCACAGGGATGACAATCGTCATGAGGGACTCTGAATATGCTAAAATCAAAGTACAGAAACACATGGAGGAATATTATAATTTATGGCTCTGAGAAAAGACTTTTTATGGGGCGGCGCTGTTGCGGCCCATCAGCTTGAAGGCGGCTGGGACCAGGGCGGCAAGGGCCCTTCCATCGCCGACGTCATGACCGCCGGCGGCAACGGCATCCCGAGAAGAATCACAGACGGTGTCATCCCCGGTGAGAACTATCCGAACCACGAAGCGATTGACTTCTATCATCATTACCGGGAAGACATCGCCCTCTTCGGCGAAATGGGATTCAAGGCATTCCGCACTTCCATCGCCTGGACCAGAATTTATCCCAACGGCGACGATGAAGAACCGAATGAAGAAGGCCTGGCTTTCTATGATGACATGTTTGACACATGCCACAAGTACGGAATCGAACCCGTCATCACCCTTCAGCATTTTGAAATGCCCTACAATCTGGCTGTGAAGTACAACGGCTTCATGGACAAGCGCTGCATTGAATTCTTTGCCCGCTTCGCGAAGACCTGCTTTGAAAGGTATAAGGGAAAAGTAAAGTACTGGATGACATTCAATGAAATCAACAACCAGTCTGCCGCTCCCAATGCCCATCATATGCTGCAGGAAGGCGCCGTTCTGTTAAAGGAAGGCGACAACGCGGAAGAAATGATGTACCAGTCTTCTATCAACGAACTGCTCGCCAGCGCAAAAGCTGTCAAGATCGGCCATGAGATCGATCCTGAAAACATGATCGGCTGCATGATCGCCTTCTGCCCTCTGTATGCACATTCCTGCAACCCGGCAGACGTCATGGAAAAGACATGGGCTGACCACAAGCGCTACTGGTACTGCGATGTCCATGCCAAGGGACGCATCCCTGAATACATGTTCCGCTACTGGGAGAGAAACAACCTGAATGTTCCGGTCACGGAAGAAGACAAGCAGGTTCTCAAGGAAGGCATCGTCGACTACATCGGCTTCTCCTACTACATGTCATTCGCGGTTGCCGCAAGAGATGACAACCCTGAATTCAACTTCTATGAGGGCGGCGCTCTTGTCGGTGCCGGCGGACCGAGCGATATGGTCAAGAACGAATACCTCAAGGTCTCCGACTGGGGCTGGCCGATTGACCCGCTCGGCTTACGCTATGCGCTCAACTGGTTCTATGAAAGATTTGACCAGCCGGTCATGATCGTCGAAAACGGCTTCGGCGCCTATGACAAGAAGCTGGAAGACGGCAGTGTCGATGACAGCTACAGAATCGATTATCTGAAGGCTCATATCAAGGCCATGGTCGACGCCGTAAACAAGGACGGCGTGGATCTGCTGGGTTATACAATGTGGGCGCCGATCGACATCGTTTCCGCTTCCTCCGGTGAAATGGACAAGCGCTACGGCTTCATCTATGTCGACAAGAACAATGCCGGCGAAGGCACACTTGCCCGTTCCAAGAAGAAGTCCTTCTACTGGTACAAGCACGTCATCGAGACAAACGGCGAGGAGCTCTGAGCTTCCTGCTTAAGAAATGCTGAACTCTGAAGAAAAGATCCTCCGGGGTCTTTTCTTTAATGTTATCCGGGCCTTTGGGTTTCCAAGCTGTTTTTCCGTCTCATTTCGGGGTATGATTAGAGCACAAAGAGGTTGCGTCACATGTCTGAAAGAAGATTAAAAAACATTTGGAAAGCTGCCCTGGCGGGTCTGCTTGTATTTACTGCAGCCTGCTCACAGCAGGAACAGAAGCCGGATGATCATCCGACGCCCTACAGCGGCGGCGAGGGTGAAGTCCCTGTCATTGAAGCCGGCATCTATGATATTTCAAAATACGGAAATATTATCCTGACAATCAAACCCGACGCCATGATCGGCTACGGCTACGAAGAAGCTGATATCATCGATGTGGAAATCGGCGGCAAGCATATGAAGATGCCGATCGGCACCAACTACTCCGATGTCGACGCCGGCCGCCCGGTCTGCCGCTATGACCTGGAGAACGATCCGCCCTATACAACACTGGCGATTGCCAGCGGCAATCTTGCGACAACCATG
The DNA here is from genome assembly GCA_030533035.1 of Erysipelotrichaceae bacterium. Taxonomy (GTDB): domain Bacteria; phylum Bacillota_I; class Bacilli_A; order Erysipelotrichales; family Erysipelotrichaceae; genus Bulleidia. Next base: position 3,816 of record JAUNJW010000132.1, on the reverse strand, counting down.
GAAGTGGCTGACAAGAATGAAACCGATGATGAAAAGGGCTATGAATGGATCTACCGTGAAGGCAAGGACAAAGATATGGCCGTCACGATCACCATGTTTGAAAAACAGGGCTACGCGGATGAGTATGCGGTTCACAAGGTGACAGCGACCCGCACCAATGAGCGTTCCGATTACCCGGATCTCACTGACCAGGAATTCTGCAACTTCCGGGTTGTTGAAACCACCGGCATGGGCAAAGGCACCCTGTACCGCTCCTCCTCCCCTGTCAATCCGAAGATCGGCAGAAACAAGGAAGCGGATGAAGCGCTGTCCCTCAACGGTGTGAAGACCGTGATCAACCTGGCTGATTATGAAAAGGAAATGAAGGAATTCCCGGATTTCAGCTCTTCCTATTATTCCAGATGCGAGATCATCCCGCTCGCCATGAGCATGGACATCACCGCTGAAGACAACAGGAAAAAGCTGGCGGAAGGACTCCGGTTCATTGCCGGCCATGAAGGACCGTATCTGATCCACTGCCTGGAAGGAAAAGACCGCACCGGATTCATCTGCGGCGTCCTGGAAGGCCTGATGGGCGCTGACCTGGATGAAATCGTGGATGACTACATGATCACCTACTACAACTTCTACAATGTCACCAAGGGCGCTGAGACATATGACAGGATCTCGGCCATCATCATCCACCAGATTCTCGACGCCTTCAAGATCAGTTCCTATACAAAACTCGGGGAAGATGAGCCGCTGACACCGTACGCGGAAAAATACATCCTGGGTCTTGGCCTCAGCGAGGAAGAACTTCAGAATCTGAAAGACCGTCTGGCTGCCGACTGGGGCGGACAGAACTGAATCCAGAAACCCATTGCAGCGGAGTCCGTGAAGGATTCCGCTTTTTTCATGCCCTCTTTCCCGGATTCAGAAAAAGGATATAATGGTTCTGTTTGAGAGTTGAGGATATAAAAATGATTCTGGATCAGATTGATAAAAACATACTGGAGCTTGGCAGAGAAGCCGAGGAAGATCTCAAGGAAACATTTGCTGAGCTTGACCGGATTTCCATGGTCACCTCGGACCGGATTCTTTCCGCCTTCATTGAAAACCAGGTTTCCTATACGGACTTCGCCGACATCAACGGCTACGGCAACTATGACACCGGCAGGGACAAGCTGGAAAGCATCTTCGCCTCGGTGCTGGGCTGTGAGGATTCCCTGGTCAGGCCGCAGATCATGAGCGGCACCAACGCCCTCTGGCTCGCCTTCAGCGCCCTTCTGAAACATGGCGACACGATGATTTCCATCTCCGGCGCCCCCTATGATTCCCTGCAGGAAATGATCGGCTTATACGGTGATTCCACCCAGTCTTTGAAAGCCAATGGCGTCAGCTATGAACAGATTGACCTGATTGATTCTGAATTTGATGAAGACGCCATCGTTGAAAGACTGAAGAGAAATGATGTAAAGCTCGTTGAAATCCAGAGGTCCAGGGGCTACTCCCACCGTGATTCCCTGACCATTGCCAAAATCGAGCACGTCATCCAGAAGATCCGTGAAGTCAATACAGACGTTATCATCATGGTTGACAACTGCTATGGCGAACTGGTCGAGGAAAGAGAACCCGGCCATGCCGGCGCTGACATCGTTGTCGGCTCACTGATGAAAAACCTCGGCGGCGGTGTCGCCGCGACCGGCGGCTATGTGGCCGGCAGGAAAGACCTGATTGCAATGGTGGCTGACAGGCTGACAGCTCCCGGCATCGGCAAGGAGCTTGGCGCCAACTTCAACCAGAACAACGCCTTCTTCAAAGGCATCTTCATGGCACCGGCCGCAGTCAAATCAGCGCTGAAGACAATGATCTTCGCGGCCTGGATGATGGAGAAGCTCGGCTATAAGAATGTCTCCCCTGCCTCCAAAGAGTTCAGGACCGATATCATCCAGACCATGGAGCTGGGCGATGAGGAAAGCCTGGTCCGCTTCACCCAGGGTCTGCAGGAATGTTCGCCGATTGATTCCTTTGTCAAGGTCATGCCGGCACCGATGCCCGGTTACCCCTTCGAGGAAGTCATGGCCTGCGGTGCCTTCACCCAGGGCAGCACGATTGAACTGAGTGCCGACGCGCCGGTGATTCCTCCCTACACGCTGTTTATGCAGGGCGGCCTGTCCTATGACTATGGCAAGCTGTCAATCATGCTGGCGCTGAGCAAAATCACGATTTAAAAACAAAAAAAGAGATCCCGCAGGCGCGCCATTTTGAAACGCATACGGGATCTTTTCATCTGGTTTAAACGCTGCCTGTCTGACCGCCGTCAATGCGGATGACAGAATTGTTGATGAAGGAGGCTTCGTCTGAAATCAGATAGGAGACCAGGGAAGCGACCTCCTCCGGCTTGCCGCAGCGGCCGACGAGGATCTTTTCTGTTTCCTGCTTCAGGAATTCCTCATCATAGCCGGCCAGTTCCTTTTCGGTTCCGATAAAGCCCGGGGCAATCGCGTTGACTGTCACATACGGGGCAAACTGGATGGCCAGGTTGTGGGTTAAGGAGATCAGCGCCGCCTTTGAGGCGTCGTAGTCGAGGCACATCGGGTAATAGGTGTTGATGCCGTTGGTGGAGGAGATGTTGATGATCCTGCCATACTCCTGCTTCAGCATGTATGTGCAAACCCGCTTGGCACAGTTGTAGGCGCCGACGACATTGACGTCGAGCACCCTTCTGAACTCATCCGCCGTTTTCAGATGGAACAGGTTGGGCATGTCAATGCCGGCATTGTTGATCAGGATATCCACGCCGCCGAGCTGCTGCTCGATGGTCTTTACCATCCTGTCCACCGAAGTTTCATCAGCGACGTCGGCCTGGATGGCCAGGCAGCGGACATGGCAGTCATAGAAAATCTTTTCCTGCAGCTGTCTGGCCGCTTCCTCGGAGTGATTGTAGTTAAGAACGATGTCATAGCCCTGCTCCGCCAGTTTGAGGGCAATCGCGGAGCCGATCCCGCCGGCAGCGCCGGTGATCAATACAGTCCTGTTTTTCATAAGACAAAAAAGAGCCTTGATCAGGCTCTTCCTGCGTACTTTCCGTCAGATGTGGAAACCGCGATCATCTCACCCGGGGAAATGAACTGCGGAACTCTGAGTGTCAGACCGGTGTCGGTTGTGGCGTCCTTTGTCTGAGTGCTCGGTGCGCCCTTGATCGCCGGAGCTGTTTCTTCAACTGTGAGGTTGACTGTAGCCGGCAGCTGAACGTTCAGAACCTGGCCTTCGAACATAACCAGTGAAACTTCCAGACCATCTGTGATGTAGTATTTGTCATCGCCGATCTTTGATTCATCCAGGTCATAGGTCTCATATGTGTCCATGTCCATGAATGTGTACATGCCGTCAACGCTGTAGGAGAAGTTGACGATCTTCTTTTCGATCGGAGCGGCGTCAAACTTTGTGGACGCGTTGAAGTTTCTTTCCTGTGTGGAACCTGTTCTCAGGTTCTTCATCTTTGTCTTGAGGATCGCTGCGCCTTTGCCGGGCTTTACATGCATAAAGTCCAGGACAACCCAGGGGTCGCCGTCAACGAGTACTGTTAAGCCTGTTTTAAAATCGCCTGCTTCAATAGCCATAGTAATATCTCCTTCTTTTATCACCGGAATCGGATTCCGGTTAATTTCCACAAGTATTTTAGCAATAATACCTGCTTTGTTCAATTTGAATCCGTCAGAATACCGACGCTTCCGCCGGTTTGTGTTCGCGGATATACTTCGTCCACTTGATATAGCCGTAGGTTGTATTGGTGAAATAGCCAAGCTTGAGCACCAGCAGCACATACTGGCCGGA
>JAUNJW010000359.1 GCA_030533035.1 Erysipelotrichaceae bacterium | reverse complement strand
CAGGGCAGGGTTCCTCTGCCTGGCGGAGCCGGTTCTCTCCATGATTTTCGGGATCGTGTTCCTCCATGAGAAATTCTTACTCACCAAGGCATGCGGCTGCCTTGTCATTATCATTTCGATTGTCCGCTCAATCAGAAAGCAGAACTGACCTATGAAAAAACCTGAACTTGTCATATTCGATGTTGACGGATTAATGCTCAACACGGAATTTCTCTGGATGAAGGCCCACGAGATCATCGCCGAAAGATACGGCGTGCCGGAAGTCGGCAGGGAAATGTTCATGCGTTCCGTCGGCCTGACAGCCGAAGACTTCAGCCGGGTTGCCGACGAATGCATGGCCGGGATTGAAAACCGCTATGAACTGCTCGAATACGTCCGGGCAGAAGGAACGCAGCTGATCGAAGACCGCCTGGACGTCATGCCCGGTCTGCTGAATCTTCTTTCATATCTGGAAACAAAAAGCATTTCCAGAGCCGTAGCGACCACCACGTTCCGGGAAAAAACATACGAGCGTCTCTCCCGGATGAACCTCACGGACAGATTTGACTGCATCCTTTGCGGCGATGAGGTGCACAGAAGAAAACCGGATCCTGAAATATATCTCCGTGTGATCCGGCATTTCTCAGTGGAACCGCAGAACGCGCTGGTCCTGGAAGACTCTGTCTATGGCGTTGAATCCGCGTACCGGGCAGGGATCCCGTGCATTATGATTCCTTCCGTTGTCCCGGCTTCGCAAAAACAGAGGGAGGAAGCCTTCATGATCGCCGAAAGCCTGCATGACGTCAGAAAGCTTCTTCTTTCCGCCGCAGACGCAGGGCAGTGACAGTACCGGCAGGAAAACATTCTGTTCAGGCATTGCGCGGTTCAAAAGTCTGCGCCGCCTCACCGGCCGGCGAATGGCTCAACCAGCCAGAACACTTTCTTACCATACCTGAAACATTCCAGGCGTTTCTGGACTATATTCCTTATTACTTTGAGGATGGCAAACCGGTACGCATCGGCCTGGAAGGCATGTTCGGCTATGAATATGACAAAGGCGCCATGGCGTATAACGAAAAGCATGTTCCGCAGAAAGACCGCCACCGTGCCGTCATGTGCGGCCATGTCCGCGGCAGTATCTATGTCAGCCCCAGGGGCAGGGTTCTGCCATGTATGTCCTTTGCCGGAACGGCAATGGAAGAACAGTTCCCCAATATGCTTGTGACGCCGCTGGAGGAAATCCTGGATGATTCCCTGTACATGCGGATCACTGACCTGCGGGTGAGTGACTTCATGGAACATAATCCCGGATGCCGGGAATGTGAATACGCGGATCTCTGTGCCGGCGGCTGCCGGGCAGCTGCCATAAACCGGACCCCGTCAGATTACCTGGCGAAGGATCCGTGGAACTGTGAGTATTTCAAAGGCGGCTGGCGTGAGAAAAAGAACGCGCTGCTCAGAGAACTTGCTGAAAAGGGGTATCAGTGACTCATACCCGGTTGTAAAACTGCCTGAATTATTACTAACGATAGCTGTAACTTACAGGCGCTGATGTATGTACATCAGGCTTTTGGGTTACAGCTTTTTTCGTCCGCCTTCCAATATCAGTCCAATTATCAGTCCAGCTCTACAGGCGGCTTTTTTGTACAGGCACATTCATACAATGAACAATGAAAAGGGAGGAATAAAAATGGTAATCAGACAGAATGACAAATATACAGTGAATTCCACAGTGGCTGAACTGAAGCAGCTTCTGAAAGAAGACATCCCGCAGGAATACAAGGACTGGGCAAGGGACGGCATTACCTATGTGGACAGGAATCCCGACGCGGAAGTGATGGATTTCCCGAATAACATCTTCAGCTATATCAGAAAAACGCCTATGCCTCCGATGGTAAGAGAACTTGTGGAAGGCATCTATACACAGGAGATTGAAAAGGGCAGCGGTATTGCCGCCTGCAACCTTGGCGCACTGTATTACACAGGCCAGATCGGGGAACAGTCCT
>JAUNJW010000131.1 GCA_030533035.1 Erysipelotrichaceae bacterium | reverse complement strand
TTGATTTTTCCAGCTTGTCATAGAAAGACATGTAGTTGCCCGAGAGTTTGAACTCTTCCAGTCCAAGCTTCTCTGCGGCCTGTTCACGCAGGATGTTGAGCATGGCATACATCCAGCATCTGCCGCTTTTTTCCTGGGCGGTAATGCCGCCGGTTTTGACTTCAATGCTGAAACCGCCGTTCAGCTTTGCGGCTTCCATCGGCAGGAAAACAAGGTCCTTGATCTCCGTTCTGGCGCAGGCGGCCGCGGCTCTTTTTGCCTGCGGATCGTTTTCATACGCCGCCCGGAATTCTTCCAGCATTTCTTCATTCAGTCTGTTCATTGTTGTTCCTTCACTTTCTCAAATCTGTATTTTTGTTTTATGTCAGGATATTTATCATGGTCCGTTTCACCCATGAACATCGCAAGCGGTCTGGCGTAAAGACGCATATCGCCATAGAGCGCCTGGTAAATCATCATCATTTCCCCGGTTTCGGTATGTTCGGCTTCCCCGATAATCTTATACAGATATACGGAAGAGGCCGGATCCACGGTTTCTCTTTTAAAGTGGCATACGATATCACCCGGTCCGAATTTTCTTTCCATCATCACAAACCTCCTACTCAGTATAATAGATTCCGCCCGATCACTGGAGACTGAAATATACCACCTTTTGGAAACAATAGTTTATAATTACGCACATAAGGAGGATAAGACATGGCGACAATCAAGGACATTGCCAGATTATCCGGCTACAGCATCGGAACCGTTTCAAGAGTCATCAATCATCATCCCGACGTGTCCGATAAAGCACGCGCGGCTGTTGAAAGAGTCATCCGGGAATCAGGGTTTCAGCCCAATTCAAACGCGAAACTGCTGAAACAGGCAGTCTCTTCGGCAATCACGGTTTTTGTCAAGGGAAACAGTAACATGTTCCTGGAGGATATTCTTGAAAAGATCCAGACGCATCTGAGAAACAGCGGCGAGGAATCCAATGTTGTTTTCCTGGATGAATCCGAAAATGAAATCAAGGCCGCCATCCAGACAGAACTGGAGAGGCATCCCTGCGGTTTTATATTCCTCGGCGGCAGCCTTAATCATTTCCGCCAGTCATTTTCTTCGCTTTCGACGCCGAGCGTTCTGGTTTCCACCGACGCCTCGGGCATTGACAGCGATCTGCTGTCCTCCTTTGCGACAGATGATTATAAAGGCTCCTATGAAGCCGCAAAGCTGCTGATTGAAAACGGCCACAGAAGGATCGGCATCATCGGCGGCTATATGAGCTACGGGGGAAATGTCATCACCTCCAGCCGCCTGGCCGGCACTGTCGACTGCCTGAAGGACTGCGGCATAGAGATTGATCTGGATCAGCAGTTTGTCCCCAGCCGCTTCTCGATGGATGACGGCTACAGGGCAGCGAAGAAACTTCTGAAAAGAAATCCTGATCTCACAGCCGTGATGGCGCACAGCGATGAAATCGCGATCGGCGCCTTAAGGGCGTTCAATGACATGCACAAAGGCGTGCCTGAGGATATCTCCCTGATCGGTTTTGACGGCATTGAATATGTCCGGTACACCATTCCCCGGATTGCGACTATCCGCCAGGATACGGAAGCGATGGCAAAAAAGAGCGTCGACGATCTGCTGATGAGAATCTCCTATCCGCGCAAGGGTGTTCATGAAACAATTCCCTTTGAAGTGATCGCCAAGGAAAGTATCAGAAAAATTTAAAGGGACCGCCTGCGGTCCCCCTCTTTGAGCAGAGATCATCTGCTCATTTTTCTTTGTGTTCTTCCAGGTATTCCGTCAATACGGCCGCATGGACAGCCGCCGCCTTCGCAATGGCGCTTTCATCGGGATTGAAGCGCGGTGAGTGCAGGCCGGCTTCCGACTCCACACCGATATGATAGAAACTTCCTGGTCTTTCCAGCAGGAAATAGCCGAAGTCCTCAGAGGTCATGGTGCCTTCCTCCATGACTTTGACATTCTCAGCGGAAAGAACTTTTTTTGCTGCTTTTTCAGCGAGCGCGGTTTCCTCATCATGGTTGATCACGCCGGGATAGGCGTAGAACACTTCAATTTCGCAATAGACGCCTGTTTCCTCTTCGATTTCCATGATTGTGTCGATAATCTTCTGCGTCATCATGTCCCGGTTGGCAAAGCCCTTTGTCCTTAAGATGCCCATGAAATACGCTTCATCGGGAATGATATTTCTGGCTTTTCCGGCTCTGATCAGCCCGACTGAAACAACATCGCGCAGACCGTTGTGCACACCGGTCAGCTCCTTGAGCTTCGTGCACATCCTGCAGGCCGCGTACAGCGGATCAATGCCGTTTTCCGGTTCGGCGCCATGGCAGCCTTTGCCATGAACGGTGACATTGAAACGGGTGCTGGCTGCGTAGAAAATGCCGTATTTGATCCCGATGGTGCCGGCTTTGAGAGCCGGATTGCAGTGGGCGCCGAATACCGCGTCCACCCCTTCAAGAGCCCCGTTATGGATCATGCGTTCCGCACCGCCGATATTTTCTTCCGCCGGCTGTAAAAGGAATACGACATTGCCATGCATTTCATCCCGGTGCTTTGCCAGCAGCCTGGCAGCCCCGATCAGGGCTGTCATATGGATATCATGGCCGCAGGCGTGCATGAGGCCTTCGTTTTCAGAAGAAAACGGCAGGCCTGTTTCCTCTTTGACAGGCAGGGCGTCCATATCCGTCCGCAAAGCGGCTGTAGGACCGGGATAAGCTCCCCGCAGGATGCCGACAGCGGCGGTTTCCATCATCCGGCGGATTTCAACCCCGCATTTTTCCAGCTCGCTGACCAGCAGGTCAGAAGTGAAAAACTCATGGTTGCCTTCTTCCGGGCGGCGGTGGAGCGTATGGCGCAGCTCAATCAGTTCAGGTTCAATTTCCAGCGCTTCCTTCAGCCAGTCTGTCATAGCGGTTCCTCCTCTTTGGTTTCTTAATTATATTGGTCAGAATGCCGGTAAACAAGAGACAGCGATACTTTCCTCTATTGCCTAAAATGCTGTTTTTGAATATAATGAGATGGCTTCAGAAGCCGGCATAGCTCAGCTGGCAGAGCAAATCATTCGTAATGATTAGGTCGCTGGTTCGAATCCAGTTGCCGGCACTGCTTACAATCCGCTTCAGGCGGATTTTCTTTTTTGACACAAGGAGATCTCTTATGGCAAGACAATACTGGAAGCCCTCCAACATGCTCAATCCGGTTCCCGCTGTCATGATCACATGCGCTGATGACGAAGGACATGACAACGTCATGACCGCCGCCTGGGCCGGAACTGTCTGTTCCGATCCGGTCATGGTTTCCGTTTCCATCCGCAAAGAGCGCTATTCCCATGACATCATCAGAAACTCCGGAGAATTTGTCATCTGCCTGACAAACAGGAAGCTGACAAAGGTAACCGATTTTGTCGGTGTGCGCAGCGGCCGTGACATGGACAAATTTGCCCTGGAAGGAGATCTGCATATCACAAGGGCCAAAGCGAAATATGTCAACGCTCCCCTGATCGCGGAAAGCCCGGTATGCCTTGAATGCAGAGTCACCCAGGTTCTGGAGCTTGGCAGCCATGACATGTTTGTCGCTGAAGTCCTGAGCACCGACATCGATGATCAATATCTTGATGAAAACGGAAGGCTGGACCTGCACAAAGCAGACCTGATCGCCTACAGCCATGGTGAGTATTATGCCCTCGGCGCCCTGCTTGGCAAGTTCGGCTATTCGGTCAAGAAACCACGGCGCAAGAAAACAAAGAAGTGAAAAAAAACGGTATCCGCGGATTTGCACATCAGCGGATACCTTTTCATTTATGTGTATTTACTGGGCTGCGGCGAGGTTCTGTGTTTCCTCGATCTCAGCGATCATGTCAATTCTGTTCTGGTGTCTGCCGCCTTCGAATTCAGAATTCATCCAGGCGTCGACGATTGCCTTTGCCATTTCGAGGCCGACGATTCTGGCGCCGAAGCAGATGATGTTGGCATTGTTGTGCTGCTTTGTCAGTCTGGCTGTAACCGGATCTGAGCAGGCCGCCGCCCGGATTCCCCTGACTTTGTTGGCTGCCATTGAGATGCCTACGCCTGTGCCGCAGATCAGGACGCCGCCGTCCGCTTCGCCGGAAGCGACAAGCTTTCCTGCCTTGAAAGCCGCGATGGCATAGTCAAATGACTCATTTGTGTCAGTGCCGACATTGATGACTTCGACACCCTTCTGCTCAAGATACGCCATGATCTGGAACTTCAGTTCCGTCGCTGCGTGGTCATTACCGATAACAAGTTTCATATTTTCCTCCGAGTACCCCACTATTATATACAGTTTGCGGATAATTCAAATCAGATCAGTGCTTTTTTTACGGAAGGCACATCCTCTTTGTTCAGATGCCTGGCAATGGCCCTGACGACAAGTTCATGGTCCTTGCCCTCATGCAGGCCGCTGAGGGACACGACAGCGATCAGGCCTTCCTTTGTATAAACAGGGAAAGCGCCGCCGGAAATGGCATGGATGCCGTCGGTCAGCCATTCTGCATACGAACCGTCCGCCCGGTATTTCAGGTACGGCCAGACACTGGCGTGGCCGGTATCCTGCACAGTCTTCCTCTTCATCGCCATATACATTTCATTGGCCGGCTTCTTGGAATCATCCGCCCATCCAAACAGTAACATGCCGTCGCTTTCACGGGTGATGGAAACACTGATCCCGCGGTCATACTCCTTCGCAAGGTTCACAATGATACAGCCGAGTTCAAAGGCTTCTTTCGCGCCGAATGATTCATACTGAAGTACTTTTTCCTGGGCCTCAATTGTTTTGGCCTCTTCTTCTGTATAGTCAGTGAATCCTTCCCGGATGACATCCAGGATTTCCGCGCATCTGACAGATGCTTCCATCGGCATGATATCGCTGTCCTTCTTTCCTTCCTGCACCAGCAGGCGGAAATGATGGATTTCCGGATAGAAATCATCATATTCATAAGGAACGGTTTCTTCCCTTGTCCCGTTTTCATCTGTAATTCTGAAGACGGAAGGACGATGGGGATCATCGATTTCAACAGTCATTGTGTCCGTGATGATCTTCGCTTTTTTGGGCACTGCTCTGTCCATGGCAGTTTCCAGCACACCGGTTCCGTTTTCAAACTGCAGCTGTGCCCTGACATAGATATCAATATCTTTGTATATATTGGTGTTGATCTTTGTCAGTTCCGGTTTTCCTTTCAGGAAATCCTCCAGGATGCCGGCGCAGTAGATGCCGCTGTCCAGCAGGCAGCCGCCGCCCGGATTGACGGTATGATAGGTTTTTCCGAAATATTCCAGCGGGAAATTGAATGTGACGGACGCTTCCGCGGATCTGACTGTCTGATCCTTCAGCAGTTCCCTGATTTTCAGATAGGCAGGCTCAAAGCGCGTTTTCATGGCTTCCATGAACAATGTGCCCGTCTCTTCGCTCACCCTTTTGATTTCTCTCATCTCTGCGGCGGTAAGAGCCGCCGGCTTTTCACACAGAACCGGCTTGCCTGCCTTCAGGGCCGCAATGGCCCATTCTTTATGGAGAACATGGGGCAGTGCGAGATAAACAGCGTCGACTTCCGGATCCGCCAGCAGATTCTCATGCCCGACATAGATTTTTTCACACGGATTTTTCTCTCTGAACTGCTCCAGTTTTTCATGGTTTCTGCCGCTGATCGCGTAGAGCTCCGCGTCTGTATCAAAAGACAATCCTTTGGCGAATCTGGCCGCGATATTGCCGGCCCCGAGTATACCCCATCTGAACATATTCATATTTCCTTCCTGTCAATTGCATCGTATTTGTCCTGCCATGCAAAGTCAAACAAAACTCTTCCCGTGACATGGTAAAATATAGAAAAGTGAAACTTCCGGAGGAAAACTATCATGAAACTCGGCATTATCGGCACCGGCCTGATTGTCACAGAATTTCTGCCGTTTTTAAGTAAAATGGACGGCCTGGAAATCAACGCGGTTCTTTCCACGCCGCGCAGTATTGATACAGCGAAGAAAATGGCGGCGGATTACAACATTCCTCTTGCCACAAGTGATTTTGACGAATTGATCCGTTCAGACATTGACACAGCCTATGTGGCTGTCCCCAATTTCATGCATTTCAGCTATTGTGAAAAAGTACTTTCCGCTCACAAAAATGTCATTGTCGAAAAACCGATGACA
>JAUNJW010000130.1 GCA_030533035.1 Erysipelotrichaceae bacterium | reverse complement strand
ACCGGCCAGACGACCGCCCGCGTGCTCTGGGTCAGCACACCGCCGATATTCTGATAGGGGAGAAGTAAAATGAAAAAACTGATTGAAGTCAAAAATGTTGTCAAGACCTTTGACAGCCAGGTTGTTCTGAAAGGAATATCCCTGGACATCTATGAAAATGAATTTGTCACCCTGCTGGGACCCTCGGGCTGCGGCAAGACAACGCTTCTGCGTATTATCGCCGGCTTCCTGGATCCGGATGAGGGACATGTCATCATGGATGGTGAGGATATCGCGGCAATCCCCGCTTACAAAAGAGATGTCAACACGGTTTTCCAGCACTATGCGCTGTTCCCGCATCTCGATGTGTACAACAACATTGCGTTCGGCCTGAAAATCAAAAAACAGCCGAAAGATATTATTGACCAGAAAGTCATGCGTATGATTTCACTGGTCGGCCTCGAAGGCTTTGAGCACCGTGACGTCACCAGCATGTCCGGCGGCCAGCAGCAGCGTGTCGCCATTGCCCGCGCCCTGGTCAACGAGCCGAAAGTCCTTCTGCTTGACGAATCCCTGAGCGCCCTGGACAAGAACCTGAGAAAGGAAATGCAGCTGGAACTCAAGGAAATCCAGAGAGAAGTCGGCATCACATTCATCTTTGTCACCCATGACCAGGAAGAAGCCCTGACCATGAGCGACAAGATCGTCATCATGAAAGACGGTGAAATCGAACAGATCGGCACACCCGCCCAGGTCTACAATGAACCGATCAATGAATACTGCGCCCGCTTCATCGGCGATTCCAATATCATCGACGGCATCATGAAGAGGGACAGGCTCGTCTCCTTCGACGACGTGGATTATGAATGCGTCGACTACGGCTTTGAGGCCAATGAGGCAGTCGATATCATGATCCGTCCGGAAGACGTTGATATCGTTCCCCGCAACCACGGCCTGCTCAACGGCGAAGTCAAGTCAGTGCTGTTCAAGGGCGTTCATTATGAAGTGATTGTCGAAACAAGCTCCGGTACCTCCAAGACGGTTACAATGCATGTCACCGCCAACCATGACGTTGAAAATCCCGAGGCAGGGGAAAAGATCAGCGCCTCCTCCTTCTACATGGATCTTGAGGACGTTGAAAATCTCACCGACAGCGAAGTCATTGCCAGAGCCAATGCCCAGGCATGGAACGCGGAAGATGAATTTGTTTCCCTGAGCAAAGTTGAATATTCTCTTAAGCCGGAAGTCGGCACATATCCCTGCACATTCGGCACCAGCGCCGGCACCGAAATCACCATCAACATCAATGTCGTCAAGCCGCAGGTCATTGAAGACGCCTCCAACGAGGAAGTCATCCAGGCATTTGACTTCTACAAGACAGTCGATGATATCCGTGAATCCATCGCCCTCGACACCGACCTGATCCGCTGGGCGGACGCCTACGCGTGGAGCACGGAGGATGATTCCAGGGTTGAGATCTGGGACGTCAAATATGACTTCGATGATGAGAATATCAGCGAAGGCACATATTCCGTCACCTTCTCCACCCAGGGCCGTGAAATCAAGCTCGAAACAACCGACACGATTGAGGAAGGACAGAGAATCGGCCTGAAATGGAATCCGGAAGACATCCATGTCATGAGAAAGATGGGGTAAGCACTGATGAAATCCTTCAGCAAAATGGTTTATCCGTATGTGCTGTGGGCGCTCATCATGATCGTCGTTCCGATGATGATGCTTGTTCTCTACGCATTTACGGTAAAAGGAAACGCAGTCCTCACTTTCCAGTTCACGTTTGACAACTTTATCCGCTTCTTCTCTGACCCCGTCTTTCCGGGCGTTCTCTGGAGAAGCCTCAAGCTGGCAGTGATCACAACCCTGATCTGCATCGGCGTCGGCTATCCGACAGCCTATGTCATGGCCAAGCTGAAGCCCAATTCCCAGGCGGTCATGGTGCTTCTGATCACACTGCCGATGTGGATCAATATGCTGGTAAGAACCTACGCATGGCGCGGCATCCTGGCCAGATTCGCACTGAGCGGCGAAGCCAAGGTATATGTCGGCATGGTGTACAACTTCCTGCCGTTCATGATCCTGCAGATTTACACATCGCTTTCCAAAATTGACCCGAATCTGATCACGGCCGCCCATGACCTGGGAGCCAACAACCGCGAGACATTCAAAAGAGTCATTCTCCCGCTGTCCCTGTCGGGTGTTGTCAGCGGCATTACCCTGGTCTTCCTGCCGGCGGTATCAAGCTTCTTTATCCCGAAGCTGCTCGGCGGCGGCCAGTATGTCCTGATCGGTAACCTGATTGAAGATTACTTCATCACCACCGGCGACTGGAACTTCGGCTCCGCGATCTCACTGATCATGGCCGTGATCATTCTGATCTCAATGTATGTCACAAGAAAACTTGACCGTTACACGGCCCAGGGGGATGACGACTGATGGAACAGAAAACAAAAATCCATGAGCGCATCTTCCTCGCGCTGGTCATGCTGTTCTTCTATCTGCCGATTCTCTATGTTGTCCTGTTCAGTTTCAACAGTTCCAAATCACTGTCCACCTTCACAGGTTTCTCACTGCAGTGGTATGAGAAAATGTTTGCCAACCGGACGATCATGGAATCGATCGGCTATACTGTCAGCTGCGCCGTGATCGCGACGGTGGTCTCCACCATTGTCGGAACGGTCACTGCCATCGGCATGTCCAAGAGCCGGAAGGTCCTCAGGGAAGCGATCAACCAGGTGAACAACCTGCCGATGCTCAACCCGGATATCGTCACCGCGATCGGCTTCATGCTTTTCTTCACAAGCCTGCGGATCAAGACCGGTTTCACCACGATGGTTCTGGCCCACATTGCTTTCTGTATCCCGTATGTCATCCTTTCGGTCATGCCGAAGCTGAGGACACTGGATCCCAACCTGGCGGAAGCGGCCCTCGATCTTGGCTGCACGCCGCTGCAGGCACTCTGGAAGGTAATCATTCCCCAGATCAGACCCGGCATTATCTCCGGCGCCCTGGTTGCCTTCTCCATGTCATTCGATGACTTTGTCATCTCGCTGTTTACAACCGGCCCGGGCGTTTCGAATATTTCGATTTATGTCTACGCCAGTGTCAAGCGCATCAATCCCACCATCAATGCCCTCAGCGCCCTGATCGTATATGTCATTACGGCTGTGCTGATTATTGTAAATGTTGTTCCGATGATCAAGGAAAGGAAGAAGAACAAAAATGGAAATTAAGAAGATTCTGCAAATCACTGCTGCACTCAGTGCGGCAATCACTCTCACCGGCTGCAGCGGTTCCGGTGCTCCCGCAGACAGTGAAACCGAAGCTGTCGACGCCAAGGAACAGTTCGGATGCAACGTCCTGAATGTCTACAACTGGGGCGAATATGTCGGCGAGGAAGTCATCCCGAATTTTGAGAAGCTCTACAACGCCAAGGTCAACTATGACATGTTTGATTCCAACGAAAGCATGTATACAAAGCTGCTCGGCGGTTCTTCCTATGATGTTCTGGTTCCGAGCGACTACATGATCGAAAGACTGATCAAGGAAAATCTCCTGCAGGAACTCGACATGGACGCGATCACAAATATTGATGTTCTCGACCCCGAAGTTGTTGAAATGCAGAAGGTCTACGATCCGGATCTGAACTACTCCGTTCCTTATTTCCGCGGATCTGTCGGCATTGTCTACAACACTGAGCATGTTGATCCGGCCGAAGTTGAGGAAAAGGGCTGGGAAATCCTGCGCGATCCGAAATACAAGGGCAGAGTCTTCATGTATGACAGCCAGAGAGACGCCTTCATGATCGCCTTCAAGGCGCTCGGCTATTCCATGAACACAGAGAATGAAGAGGAAATCCAGGCTGCCTATGAGTGGCTCAGGGAACTCCACGCGACAGTTGATCCTGCTTACGGAACCGACGAAGTCATCGACACAATGATTTATCCGGATCCGGTCAACTACAAGGATCTCGCTGTTGTCTACTCCGGCGACGCCGCATACATCATGTATGAAAATGAGAATATGGCTTACTACGAACCTGAGCAGGGCACAAACATCTGGAGCGACGGCATGGTCATTCCCAAGAATGCAAGCTGCCCGGGTCTTGCCAACGCCTTCATCAACTACATCCTGACCTATGACGCATCCTATGACAACTCCATCACTGTCGGCTACACATCCGGCAACAAGGAAGTCAAGGACGACATCGCCAGCGGCGAGTATGACGGCATCGATGCCTATGTGCCGCGTTCCGGCTATGAGAAGGATGAAGTCTTCCGCTACAACGATGTGCTTGTACAGAAGCTCTCCGACCTCTGGAACAAGGTCAAGATTGACTGATCATCAATGAAAACAGGGCCGCTCCGGCGGCCCTTTCATTTGCATATAGGAAAACCGCCGTTTTTCGGCGGTTTGTGTTTTTTCAGAGGCTGAACAGCATGTCCTCATACAGAGGCAGCTTATAGAATGATCTGGAGGCGATGACTTCGTAAGCGTCGATGCACGCCCTGAGATCCGCCATCAGCGGGTTGACCTTGTAGTAAATATCCTTTCCGGTCTTAAAGGCGTCGGTTCCGCCCAGGGCCCTGTCCCATCCTTTGCCCAGGGCGTCGAGAGCCGCGTATGTTTTATCAATCAGGGCGGAGAGTTCTTCGGCTCTTTTCTTCACGTAGGCGGGGGTGTATTTTCCGGAGGCATTGAGGGCGTCGGCATAGAATTTCAGCTCGGCTGTCATTGCCGGCAGGATATCCTTGCGGGTCATTTCCTGCAGTGTCCTGACTTCGATGCCCATGACTTTCTGGTATCTTTCCTCAAGGATGTTGCGGTTGGCGTTCAGCTCGGCCCTTGAGTAAATGTCCAGGGAAGTGAAGAGGTTGACAACCTCGGGAGCGGAAAGGATTTCCACCGATTCGATGAAGGAGCGCACATTGGGCAGGCCTCTGCGGGCAGCTTCCTTGACCCATTCTTCACTGTAGCCGTCGCCGGAGAAGAGAATCCGCTTGTGGTCGTGGATAATATTGCGGCAGATGTCGAGCGCCTTTTCGCGGACGTCCTGGAGATACTTGATTCCGTCAAGCTCAGAGGCGATCTCATTGAGGGCTTCAGCCATGATCGCGTTGAGAACCGTATTCGGGAAGGAAGCGCTCATCGAGGCGCCTACCATGCGGAACTCGAACTTGTTGCCGGTGAAGGCGACAGGGCTTGTACGGTTGCGGTCGGCGTTGTCATGGGGAATATAGGATAATCCTGATACCGGATTGAAGTCAGTCTTCTTTTCTTTTCTGCCTTCCGACTGGGAGGAATGTCCCTGATAGAGGCTGTAGAGGATATCCTCGATGTAGCTGCCGAGATAAATGGAAATAATGGCAGGAGGCGCTTCATTGGCGCCGAGACGGTGGTCGTTGCCGGTTGAGGACGCGCTCATTCTCAGCAGGACAGGGTAGGTGTCGACAGCCTTGATGAAGGCGCAGATGAAGACCAGGAAGCGGATGTTCTCCGCCGGTTTGTCACCGGGTGAGAACAGGTTCTGGCCGTCGTCCGTGACGATGGAGTAGTTGTCGTGTTTGCCGGATCCGTTGATGCCGTCAAAAGGCTTTTCGTGGAGCAGGCAGGCAAGACCGTGCTTGCGGGCCGTCTTGCGCAGGATATCCATGGTGACCTGGTTCTGATCCACGGCGACGTTGCCGGTGGAGTAGACCGGCGCCAGTTCAAACTGGCCCGGGGCCACTTCGTTGTGTTCGGTTTTGGCGTAGATGCCAAGCTTCCAGAGCTCCTGGTTGACTTCCTTCATGAACTCCGCGACCCTTGCCGGAATGGATCCGAAATAATGGTCGTCAAGTTCCTGGGCCTTGGGGGCAGGGGAGCCGAAGAGAGTCCGGCCGGTCATTTTGAGATCGGTCCTGGCTTCGAAGTGCTTTCTGTCAATCAGGAAGTATTCCTGTTCGAGGCCGACGGAAATGTCGCAGGATCTGACGTCCTTGTCGCCGAGCAGGTTGACAACCCGGGTGGCAGCCGTGCTCAGGGCGGAGATGGATTTGAGCAGCGGTTCCTTGCGGTCAAGCGCTTCGCCGTTATAGGAGACGAATACTGTCGGAATACAGAGAACATGATCACGGATGAAGACCGGGCTGGTCACATCCCAGTAGGTATAGCCTCTGGCTTCAAAGGTGGCGCGC
>JAUNJW010000129.1 GCA_030533035.1 Erysipelotrichaceae bacterium | reverse complement strand
GAAACAAAGACGATCAACGGCAGACGCTTTATTGACGACGCCTTCAATTCCAATCCTTCCGGATCAGCCATGGCGCTCAGCGTGCTTTCGACAATGCCCGGCAAAAGACTGATCGTCACACCCGGCATGATTGACCTGGGCAGAAAGCAGGAAGAGATCAACCGTGAATTCGGCATGAAGATGAAGGACAAGGCCGATATGGTCATCCTGGTCGGACGGAACCAGACAAAGCCGATCTATGAAGGCCTGAAGGAATCCGGCTTTGACATGAATGAGGTCTTTGTCTTCGATACCGTCAGGGAAGCGCTCGCCTTTGTCTACCAGACAACGACGCCGGAAGACACCATCCTGCTGGAGAATGATCTTCCCGACGCGTTCAACAACTGATATGACGTGGGCAGTCATCGCGACATGGAAGATGGCATTCCATGGCACGGAAACAGCAGCCGGGATTCTTGAGAATAACGGCACCGCGGCCGACGCGGCAGTCACCGGTGTTTCACTGGTTGAAGATGAGCCTTCCTTCCATTCCGTCGGATACGGCGGCAGGCCGGACAGAACAGGGCATGTTGTCCTGGATGGCGGCTTTATGGACGGCGACACACTGCATTTCGGGGCTGTGGCAGCCCTGGAGGGCTTCCGTTCCCCGGTTAACATTGCCCGCTCACTGATCAGCGGCAATGCCAACAACTTCCTTGTGGGAGCAGGGGCGGCCGCCTGGGCGGAAAGCCATGGTTTCGAAAAACGCGACAACCTGACGGAAGAAGCCAGAGAGATTTATGAGCGGGAAAAGGAAAGACTGAAGGAACTGACCGCCTATGACGGCCATGACACCGTCTGTTTCCTGACCCTGGACCATAACGGCACCCTGTGTGCCGCGACCTCCACTTCCGGCCTGTTCATGAAAGAACCCGGACGGGTAGGGGACACGCCTGTGCCCGGCAGCGGCTTTTACGCTGACAGCGAATGCGGCGCGGCGGCCGCGACCGGCATGGGGGAGGAGATCCTCAAGGGGGCTCTAAGCTATGCGGCTGTCTTCTTCATGAAGGAAGGATACAGCGCCATGGAAGCCGCGCAGAAAGCAGTGGATGAGCTTGACGCAAAACTGAAAAAACGCAATGGCTCAGCCAATGCGATGTCATTGATCACCCTGGCGCCGGACGGCTCCTGGGGCGTCGGAACCAATGTGGACTTCACGTTTTCCACAGCGGACAAAGAACACGGAACACAGCTCTGGTCAGCCGCGAAAGTGAATGGGAAAACAGTCATCAAAGCATATGAAAAGGAGATCTGAGCGATCTCCCTTTTTTGTTTTTATCAATTTGTCAGGGAACTGGATTTTCTTAAGAAGAGGAAGCCCATGACAAACAGGATGCCGAGTGTGCCGACAGCGATGTTGACGCTGTTGGTGATGGATACTGTGATACCGACCAGGGTTGTGCCCATGAAAGCAGCGCCCTTGCCGCAGATGTCATAGAGTCCGAAGTATTCGCCGGAAGCTTCCGCCGGAATAATCTGCGCATAGTAGGAACGGGAGAGAGCCTGGATGGCGCCCTGGAACATGCCGACGATGAAGGCCATGATGCCGAACTGCCATAATGTCTTCATGAACAGCGCGTAGATCGCGACGGCGAAGTAGCCGCAGATACATACCGAGATCAGGGTGAGCGAGCTGTACTTTTCTGACAGCTTGCCGAAGATTGTCGCGAATGTGAAGGCGACAACCTGGGTCAGCAGCAGGACAACGAGCAGGCCCATCTGGTCCAGGCCGAGCGATGTGCCGATGGCGACCGCTTCATCGATGATGGTGTAGACACCGTCAATATAGAAGAAGAAGGCAAGCAGGAACCAGAATACGTTCTTTTCGTTCTGGTACATGTGGACCAGTGTGTTGCCGAGTCTCCTGAAGCTTTCCTTGATCGCGTTGGCGTTGGTCTCGATAAAGTTCACCTGATGGTAGTTCTTCAGCAGCGGGACTGTCACGCCGAACCACCAGAGGGCGACGATAATGAAGTCGAGCATGATCGCCAGCTTGATCGGAATCATATTGAGTGTGCCGAGATAATAGAGCACAAGCGCAGCCAGGAAAGGAATGCAGCTGCCGAGGTAGCCCCAGGCATAGCCCTGTGAAGAGACAAGGTCCATTCTGTCCGCGGTCGTGACGTCCGTCAGCATCGAGTCATACAGGACAAGTGAGATCTGATAGCAGACCTTGGCGACGATATAGGTGACCAGGTAGATGCCCCATGCCGGAACGACACCGAGCAGCGCGCAGCCGGCGACACCGGCCAGCAGGAAGAACTGGAACATCGGTTTTTTATAGCCTTTATTATCTGAAATGGCTCCGAAGACCGGTCCCATGAAGGCCGTGCAGATGGTTGCGATTGAGGTTGCGAAACTCCACTGTGCCAGATACTGGGCCGATGTCAGACCGGCATTGTCAGCCAGGGTGTTGAACCAGATCGGGATGATGGTGGAAACCATCATAGTAAACGCGGAGTTGCCGACGTCATAGTAAATCCATGACTTCTCCAGTTTGTTGAAATTCTTAAACATGATCTTGAATGTTCCCCTTTGTTACATTATCTATCTTAATTCAAAAAACCGCCACTGAAAACTAAACATTCATGACGCCTGTCAATTGAAAAAACCATTGTGCTTTGACCGCTGATTTGGACTAGAATTATAGATGACGAAAGAGGCTTTTCTATGAAAACACCATTGATCTGGGGACATCGAGGCGCTTCCGGCTATGCCCCTGAAAATACACTGGCTTCCTTTGCAAAGGCAGCTGAAATGAAAGCGGACGGCATTGAGCTGGATATCCAGCTGACAAAGGACGGGCAGATTGTTGTCTGCCACGATGAATTCATTGACCGCACCAGCACCGGAAAAGGATTTCTGAAGGATTACACGCTGGCAGAGCTGCGGCAGTTTGACTTCTCAAAAGTCATGCCGGACGCTCCATGGGCGGATATTCCGCTGATGAGCGAAGTTTTTGAGCTGATCCGCCCGACAGGCCTCACCATCAACATCGAGCTGAAAACCGGCGTCTTTGACTATGAGGGGATTGAAGAAAAGATCCTGGCGATGACAAAGGAATACGGCATGGAGGACAGGGTGATCTATTCCTCCTTCAACCACTATTCCATCAAGCGGATCCAGGCGCTCAAACCGGACGCGAAGACGGCTTTCCTTTACATGGACGGTCCCATTGACATGCCTGCCTACGCGGCATCCCATGGCGTGGACGCGGTTCATCCATGGTTTGTCAACCTGCGTTTTGAAGGCTTCATGGAAGAATGCAGAAAACGCGGCCTGCAGGTCAACACATGGACGGCCAATGAGGATTACGAGATCCGCTTCTGCCTTCAGTACGGTGTGGACGCCATTATCACCAATTATCCTGACAGGGTCCGCAGAATCATCGATGAGGTGAACGCAGATGCATGAATCGTTCAGAAAATTCATTGAGGAAACCATAGAGCCCTGGCTTGAGAACAAAACGGAGGACGGCTATACAGAGTCCTTTGACGGCCTGCGCCTGCATTATCACCAGGCAGTCAATCCGCAGGAAAAGGCAGCTGTCGTCATGGTGCACGGCTTCTGCGAGTTCTTCGGAAAATACCATGAAACCGCCTGGCGCTTTTACGAGGCCGGCTATTCCGTCTTCTTCCTGGAACTCAGGGGCCATGGCAAAAGCGAAAGGTCAAAGCATTTTGACGACCAGCGTGTCTATGTGGATTCCTTTGAAGAATATGTGGAAGACATCTATGCCTTTGTCAATCAGGTCGTAAAGAAAAACAGTCTGACCGGAAAGCTGTTCCTGTTCTGCCATTCGATGGGCGGCACTGCCGGCGCCATGTTCCTGGAAACATATCCGGACGTGTTCCGCTGCGCGGTTCTCAGCTCGCCGATGCTGAAGGTGAATTACGGCGGCATTCCCGATCCTGCCATCGACGCCCTGGCTGTCTATACAAGGATTACGGATCTTTCCGAGAATTTCGCCCCCGGCCAGCATGAATGGAGAGGGGAGGACCAGTTCCTTTCTTCCTCGGCCATGGACCGCGACCGCTATGAATATCAGTTCGATCAGAGGAACAGGGATATTGATTATCAGACCTGGGGCGGAACCTGGGCCTGGGCTGCCGCTGCCAAGAAAGCGACCGACGCCGCTGTCGCCGATGCCGCAAAAATCGCAGTTCCCGTGCTTGTCTGCCAGGCCGGCAACGACGGCATGGTGGACAATGACGGCCAGAATGAATTCAGAAACGCTTCAAGAATGGTGTGGCTCAATGTCTATGAAGGCTGCGAACATGAACTGTTCAACGCCGACGGATACAGCCGCAGAAAGTACTTCATGGATCTTCTGAACTTCTGGCGCATATTCTCGGAAATGATTGACTGAAACGTAAAAAAGAAGGATATAATTCCTTCCTCATCTGAGCATGGGCCTTATCAGGACGTGCTCTTTTTTGAATGGGGCTGCCGGGCCGTGGGATCCGCCCGTCAGGCGGCGCTTCTGGATCACACCGGAATAAGTGCCGCTCACCGGTATTCTCACACCTGCTGCGGGTGAACCATGTTGCGGTCCCGGTATTCACGCGGTGATATGCCGAAGATATTCCTGAATGCCCGAGAGAAATGAAGCTGGTTTTCGTAGCCGACATTGCGGCCGACATCGGCAATGGGGATCCTGCTGTTTTTCAGCATTTCCGAAGCTTTGTTCATTCTGTATTTGATCAGAAAAGACTGCGGGGACTCTCCGAATGTCTCTTTGAAAAGCCGGCTGAAATAACTGCGGTTGAGACCGCTTTTGTCGGCGATCTCCTCAATCGAGATATCCCGCTGGTAGTTTCCTTCAATGAAGTTCAGCGCTTCCTTCATATAGAAATCGCGGAGCTTTTTTCTTTCCTGGACAATCCGGGTGGAACTGGTTACGACAATCTCGTCCATCAGCAGCATGCCAAGGCCCACAAGCCGGATCAGGGAACGGTCGGCACCGTCGACAATGCTGAGCATATAATCCGGAACTGAGTTTTCAAAAGGATTGACGGGATTATATACAGACTGGTATTCGTTCAGTCCGGCAAGAGTCATGCATTCACGGGCTTTCAGACCGTCAAATTCCACCCAGGTATAAACCCAGGGGTCATCTTCGTCGGCATGGTAGCTGGAGATCTGCCCGGGACAGAGAAGGAATCCCTGGCCGGCCTTCAGCTGATAAAAGTTTCCGTTGGTGTCCAGTATGCCTTTTCCCTTCAGGATGTAATGGAACAGAAAATGGTTCCGGATTGCCGGACCGTAAGAATGCAGCGGACTGCATTTTTCATAGCCGAACTGATAAAGATTCAGATCGATGAAGAGCTCATCCCGGGCTACATGGAATTTATACTTTTTGTCATCCAGGGAAAGAATATGCTGCTTGCGGCTCATGGGTAAGACCTCCTGGGGCACTGTCTGAGCAGACCTGTCTGTATTATATATCATAATGTGACATAATTTGTTATATAGCTTAAAAATTAGAAGAATTGAGATATAAATGATCGCATCGGTGAATATGGTTATTATTTTGAAAGCGCTATTATAAAACTGACAAAAGGCAGTGAATGGAAATTTGCAGTGCACGGCGTTTTTTCAGAAAACTTACTGCCGGATGCCACACAGCCGTCGGCACAGAGTTAAAAAAAACCAATCATTGAACAAAGAATAGAGGAGAAAAGAAATGCAAAAGAGCTTCCGTACTTCCGTTACGCTGCTTGCAGCTGCAGCCTGTCTTACAGGCTGTATGTCCAAACCGGCAGCACCGACAACTAACGAATCCGCACGCGTTGAACCGCCTGCAGATATCTGGGCACCCTATGAAGAAGAAGTAACAGTCACCACAATGGGTGAAGAAAACAGCGGCACCGAATTCCAGGGCGATGATGACTACGGCAACAACCCCTGGTACCGCGCCTACAAGGAACGCTTCAATATCAATCTTGTCAACAAATGGATCTCCAATGACTACGGCACAAAGCTGAATCTGGCGATTGCCGACAAGGATATCGCTGATGTCTTCTACGTAGACTCCGCACGTCTGACCACCCTGTATGAAGCAGGTCTGATCATGAGCCTCGACGAAGTCTTCGACAGCTACGCTTCCGATGTGCTCAAACAGTACCGCAAG
>JAUNJW010000358.1 GCA_030533035.1 Erysipelotrichaceae bacterium | reverse complement strand
GGCATCGCAGCTGCTGACAAGCTGCAGCGCCTTCTGCTCATCAATGGGCTGATCGAAAACAGAAGTCAGCTGCGGGACGTCCTCTTTTGAAAGACGCCGCAGGACAATCCGTCCGTTTCTGATCACGGGAAATTCATTTTCTCCAAAAACAGCCATAGAACGTTACTCTCTAGCTTTCATTATAGCCATAAGAAAGAAAAAAATGACCATGCATGAACCATACATGGCCGTAAGGAATCCTTACTTGCCGAAGCGTTCCATCAGACGCGCCATCGCGTCGTCCATGGTCACTTCTTTTTTCTTCGGCTTTTCGTTCTTCCGGTTATTGTTTGCGTTTTTGTTTTTCGCGCTCTTGCGGTGTCTGTAGGCAGCGTCACGCTGCTGCAGCTGATCCGGCGCCAGCATGCTCAGGGAGACTCTTCCTCTTTCCTCGTCAATCTCATACACCCAGACATCGACGATGTCACCGACGGAAACGATTTCGGTCGGGACAACATTTCTGCGCATTGACATTCTGGTTGTATGAACCAGGCCGTCCTCATGGAGGCCGATGTCAACGAAGGCGCCGAAGTCGACGACGTTGCGGACTGTGCCGGACAGTTTGTCGCCGACATGCAGGTCGCTGATCTCGAGGACGTCGCTTCTTAACAGAGCTGTCTCGAACTGGTCACGGTAGTCGCGCAGCGGCTGGCGGATGGAGTCTTCGATATCCTTCAGTGTATAGGAGTCAATGCCGAGAGCCTTCACCTTGTCCTCCGGGAAAGCGGCGTCGGACTGGCCGAGCTGTGTAATGCCGCAGGCGGCCATCAGGGCTCTGGCGGCGTCATAGCTTTCCGGATGGATGGAAGTCTGGTCAAGCGGCTCTTCGCCGTCTGTGATCCGTAAGAAGCCGGCACACTGTGTATATGCCTTGGGGCCGAGCTTTTTGACATTGAGCAGCTGGGTTCTGTTTGTGAAGCGGCCGTTCTCATTTCTGTAGTTGACAATCTCTTTGGCAACCGCGCTGTTGAGACCGGAAATATGAGTCAGCAGTTCCTGGGAAGCTGTGTTCAGGTCAGCGCCGGTTCTGTTGACGCACTTCATGACAGCTTCATCCAGTCTTTCGCTTAACGCCTTCTGGGGCAGGTCATGCTGGTACTGGCCGACGCCGATGGACTTCGGGTCGATCTTGATCAGTTCCGCCAGCGGGTCGAGCAGTCTTCTGCCGATGGAGACGGCGGATCTTTCCTCAACCGCGAGATCCGGGAATTCAGCTCTGGCGGCTTCCTGGGCGCTCCAGACGGAAGCGCCTGCTTCGGAAACAATCGCGTATTCTGTTTTCAGGTTATTCTCACGGATGACTTCCGCGACAAGCTTTTCACTTTCACGGCTGGCTGTGCCGTTGCCGATGGCGACGATCTCAACGCCGTACTTTGTGATCAGGCGGAGCAGCGCTTTTTTGGCGGATTCAATGTCGCCGCCCTTCTTGGAGAACGGATAGATCTTTTCGACTGTGAGCATCTTGCCGGTTTCATCAATGACAGCGAGCTTGCAGCCGTTGTAGTAGCCCGGGTCGAAGCCGAGAACGGTTCTGCCCTTGAGCGGCGCCTGCAGGAGCAGCTTTTCCAGATTGGTTGAGAAGATTTCAATCGATCTTGTGTGCGCCCGGTCGGAAAGCTCGGATCTGATTTCTCTTTCAATGGACGGGAACAGCAGTCTTGTGCAGCCGTCATCCGCCGCCAGCTTCAGTTCGTTTTCAACGATGGTGCTCTGCTGGTGAGTCAGATTGTTCAGTGCCTTTGTCTTGAGGCCTTCCTCGTCAAAGATGAAATTCACGCTGATGACCTTGGCCTTTTCCGCCCGGTCGATGGCCATGATTCTGTGATCGGCCAGAGTGGAGATCTTCTCGGAATAGTCATAGTAATTCTGATAGACCTTCTTTTCATCCTCGGCGTCTTTCTTCAGCTTTGTCTCAATGACGCCCGCCTTCATGATGGTATCCTTGAAATCCC
>JAUNJW010000128.1 GCA_030533035.1 Erysipelotrichaceae bacterium | reverse complement strand
TGCAGAACAGGAAGTAACCGTAACGGAAGAACCTGCGGAAACTGAAGCGGAAGCTGAAGAAGCCGCAGAGGAAGAACCGGAAGAAGTTTCGCTGGTTGCTGAAGAGACAGAGGAAGAGGCTGAGACTTCTATAGAAGAAGTTCCTGCCGGAGAAGCAGAAGAACTTTCTGAAGAACCCGCTGAATCTGAAGCGGCAGCAGAAGAACCTTCTGAAGAAGCAGCTGAAACAGAAGAACCTGCTGAAGAAATCACTGAGCAGGAAGAGGCTGAAGATATTTTCGCAGAAGTACCGGTAGAAGCTGAGGAACCTCAGCCGGAACCTGAACCTGAGCCTAAGCTCACAAGGAAAGAAAAGAGGGATCTGAAGAAGGCAATCCGCAAGGAAACCAGAATCCAGCTCCTGGATGAAAAGATCGATTCACCGCGCGCCGGCCTGTTCTCGATGCTGCTGCTTCCCGGCAGGGCAATGACCAGGGTCGCTTCGGTTGAAAAGACAACCCTGAGCGCACCGTCTGTCCTGATCCTCAACCTGATCAAGTGGGCGGCTGTGGGCACATTCTTCGCGATGTTTATCGAAAAGTTCATCAATATCTTCAACTTCAGCTTCATCAGACTGAATTTCACCGGAACCGCCGGTCTGGCATTCCGTTTCGGAATCTTCGGCCTTGCTGCTGAATATCTGAGCTACATTATCATCGGTCTGTTCTGCGGACTGATCAGAAAGAAGATTTCAACCCTGAAGCTGATGGGAGTTGAGAGCAGATCCGCCCTGGCTGTCGCGCTGCTGTTTGCGGCAGGCTGCGTGCTCGTATGGAAGGACATGCTTGCATTCGCCGTGACCGCCGCTGCCGCGGGCATGGTGATCGGTTTTATCACAAAGGGATACGGCATGGATCTTGTCCTGACGATCGGCAAGAACACACAGCTTGTGCTTGTGCTCATTCTGGTTGTCTGCGCATGTCTGGCCGGATTCAGATATTTCCCGCTGACTGTCAGCGGACTGATGGATATCTTCAAAACAATTCTCCATCTCTAACGGATGACAGAGGCTGTACCCTCCGGGGTACGGCCTTTCATTATGGCTGCGTCACTGTATACGGCTGATTCTTCGTGCAGTTTAACGTTTTAAAGCAAATATCTTGCCAAGTCAGGAAAGACTGACTATTATTTTGTTGATAAAACTCAGGGCAGGGCGCAATTCCCGACCGGCGGTAAACCCCGCGAGCCTTCACAGGCCGAATCGGTGCAATTCCGATGGCGACAGTACAGTCTGGATGGAAGAGATTTTATATCCCGTATTTTTACCCGGAGGTTTTTATCGCTGAGCCTCTTTTATTTTTGAGGCAGGGAGGAAACCAGAATGACAGTATCATCAAAATCAACAATCTTCACAACCCGCAGCATGGCAAAAATCGCAATTCTCGGCGCTGTCGCAGCAGTCCTCATGATGTTTGAGTTCCCGCTGCCGATCGCCCCGAGCTTCTACAAGCTGGACTTCTCGGAAGTGGCGGTGCTGGTCGGCGGATTCGCGCTCGGCCCGGCCGCGGCGGTTGCCATTGAAGCGCTCAAGATCATTCTCAACTGTCTGTTCAACGGCACCAACACAATGTTTGTCGGCGAACTGAGCAACTTCGTCATCGGCTGCGCGATGTGTGTTCCGGCAGCCCTGATCTATACACGCAACAAGACAAAGCAGACAGCTCTCAAAGGCCTTTGCGCAGGCACTCTGTTCATGACTGTCGCCGGCGTTGCCATGAACTACTTTGTCGCTATCCCGGCTTATGTGGCAATCGCGCATTATCCGCTGGACGCCATCATCGGAATGGGCGCGGCAATCTTCCCGTTCATCAAAAACACGTTCCAGCTTGTTCTTGCGTGCGTCACACCGTTCAACCTGATCAAGGGTGTTCTTGTATCGGTCATCACGATGCTGCTGTACAAGCACGTTTCACCGCTTCTCCATAAGTAAAAAAACACAGACACCTGCACATTTATTCACGCTGCAGGTGTTTTCTTAATGCCCGTAAATATGTTATTGTATAGGGTGTTTAACGGAGAAAAACTATGGCTGAATACTCTCGTAAAGAAAAATACGCGCAGCTCAGAAATCAGCTGCAGCATGATACACTGACGGACGATTCCCTCAATACCCCGGAGCTTTCCCGGTTTTCAAAAAGACTGAACCAGATTGACTCCAACAACTTTGAGGCACCCGGTGAAGTCCAGAGCAGCCGCGAGGCTGTTCACGCCAAGGCGGAAACCCCGGTTGAGGAAATCCAGTCGAGAATCAGGGCGGAGGCAGAAAAGAAGCCGGTCTTTGATATTTCCGCATACGCCGGCAATGAGAATGACACAAGCCTGGTTGACAATGACTTTCTCAGGGATTACATCCGTGAAGTCAAGGAATACAACATTGAGCAGGGCAACGCGGTTTCCCAGAATACAAGTCTGAATATCCTGAACCAGATCAATGAGATCAGCCAGCCGGAAGAAAAGCGCCAGCCGGAACCTCAGAAAAGACCTTACAGGAAAGAGAAACCCAAGGCGCAGCGCAATGACACTGCCGACATTCCGTTCATGTCACCGTTCAGAAGCGCTTCTGATGACGAGAATACCGAGAAGATCGGTGTTGATGAGGAAACGGACGAGCTGAATGATCTGAGCGAACCCACTGAAGTCAGGACAAAGGAAGATATCATGGCGGAAGTGCAGAGTCTTGTCAACGGCCGCCAGACACCAAGAAAACCGAAGGCAACCCAGCAGGATCTGTATTCGGAAATTGAAGATGACAGAACCACAAGGCAGAGACTTCTCAATGAGACCACCCAGATGCGGGCGCAGCTGGACGGATATGAGGACAATCTCAGCGAAGTCAATGACAAGATGCGCTATACAAACAAGATCCTCAACATGGTTCTTGCCGTCCTGATTGTCGCCCTCGGCGTCATGCTGTTTATTCTGATTTACTGGGTCATTCTTTCAAGAGGTGCGTAAATATGAAAATCAATATTGCGATTGACGGCCCGAGCGCGGCCGGTAAAAGTACGATTGCCAAGCGTTTAGGCGCTAAACTCGGATATGTTCATCTGGATACCGGTGCCATGTACCGCTGCACAGCTCTCAAGTGCGTCCGCAGCGGCATTGCCCTGGATGATGAAAAGGCAGTCTGCGATATGCTGAAGGAAACAGAGATCGTTCTGACACCCGAAGGCGGCGTATTCCTGGATGGCGAGGATGTCTCCCTGGCAATCCGGGCAGATGAAATCTCCATGGCCGCTTCAAAGGTTTCCGCGCTGAAGCAGGTCCGCGCAGACCTGGTTGCCCGCCAGCAGGAAATGGCCAGGGCAGGCGGATTTATCATGGACGGCCGTGATATCGGCACTGTTGTCCTGAAGGACGCTGAAGTGAAAATCTTCATGACCGCTTCCCCGGAAGCGAGAGCCATGAGACGCTATAAGCAGAATATCGAAAAGGGAATTGAGACCTCCGATGTGGAAACCATCGCCGAAGAAATCCGCAAGCGTGATTACGACGATACACACCGTGAGAATTCTCCGCTCAGGAAAGCGGACGACGCCACTGAAATCGATACTTCCGACATGACCATCGACGAGGTCGTGGACAGGATTTACAGTCTGGCGCTTCCTTTCCTTCAGAAGGAGGAATAACATGCATAAAGGAGTCATTGCGATCGTAGGCAGGCCGAATGTCGGCAAGTCTACGATCTTTAATCGAATTGCGGGTTCCCGTGTCTCCATCGTGGAAGATTTCCCCGGTGTCACAAGGGACCGCATCTATGCCCGCGGCGAATGGGCCGGCGATACGTTCCAGCTCATCGATACCGGCGGGATCCAGCTGGCTGACCAGCCTTACCAGGAGGAGATCAGGGCCCAGGTCCAGATCGCCATCGAAGAGGCGGATGTCATCCTGATGATCTGCAACGGCAAAACCGGCATGACTGATGATGACCGCTACATCGCCTCCATGCTGCAGAAGCAGACAAAGCCGGTGGTCCTGGCAGTCAATATGATTGACGATCAGGTTCATATGATGAATATCTATGAATTCTACGCGCTTGGACTGAGTGATCCGATCGGCTGCTCCGGCATTCACGGCATCGGCATCGGCGACGTCCTTGACGCCTGCATGGAACAGATGCCCAAGGAAATCATCCAGGAAGAACATGAAGGCATTCATATCGCTGTCATCGGCGAACCGAATGTCGGCAAGAGCTCACTGGTCAACGCCATCCTCAAAGAGGAACGTTCCATCGTTTCCAACGTTCAGGGTACAACCCGCGACGCCGTGGATACACCGTTTGAACATGAAGGCAGGCCTTACGTGATCGTTGATACTGCCGGCATCCGCAAGCGCGGCAAGGTTTATGAATCCGTTGAGAAGTATTCAGTCTTGAGAGCCATGACGGCAATCGAAAGATGCGACGTCGCCCTGTTTGTGATTGACGCTGAGGCCGGCATCCGTGAACAGGACAAGCATGTGGCAGGATATGCCACAGAAGCCGGCAAGCCGGTTGTCATCGTTGTCAACAAATGGGACGCCATTGAAAAAGACGACCATACCATGGTTGAGTTCACTGAAAAGGTCAGAACCGAATTCGCGTATCTCAGCTGGGCGCCGATTGTATTTGTCAGCGCCAGAACCCACCAGCGGGTTGATTCCATTATTCCGGTTGTTGACAGAGTCTGCGAAAACGCGGCCAGAAGGATTCCCACAAACATCCTTAACGAAGTCATCGCTGATACCCAGCTGACCAATCCGGCCCCGGCCAGAAACGGCAAGCGGTTCCGCGTCTATTACGCAACCCAGGTTTCAGCCCAGCCGCCTTCGTTCGTGCTTTCCTGCAACGATCCGAAACTGATGCATTTCTCCTACCAGAGATTCCTTGAGAATTCGCTGCGTCAGGCATTCGACTTTGAGGGAACGCCGATCCGCATTATTGTCAGAAAGAAGGTGTCAGAATGAAAATCACAGTACTCGGAACCGGCAGCTGGGGTACAGCCCTTGCCCAGGTTCTCGCTGACAACGGACAGCAGGTTGTCATGTGGGGCATTTCAGAGGAAGAAGTGAATGATCTCAATCTCAATCACCGCAACTCCCGCTACTTTGACAGCCCTGTCAGCGAAAAAGTAAAAGCTTCGACTGATCTGTCCTGTGCAGAAGATGCGGATGTGCTTCTGGCGGCAGTGCCGACAATGGCGCTGGAAAGCGTTCTGAAGCAGGTTGCGGACATTGTCAGGAAACCGGTTATTGTCATCAATGTGGCCAAAGGCTTCCATCCTGTCTCCCATAAGCGTCTGAGCGAAGTGATCAAGGAGATTATGCCGGCTGAAAAAACAAAGGCTGTTGTCTCCCTGATCGGCCCGTCCCACGCAGAGGAAGTCATTATCCGTCTGATGACAGCGGTCAATGCTGTATCAGATAACATGGAAGCCGCCAAAACTGTTCAGGAACTGTTCTCCAACGAATACTTCCGGGTCTACCGCAATGACGACGTCATCGGCGCTGAAGTCGGCGTGGCCCTCAAGAACGTTATCGCAATTGCCAGCGGTATTCTCGAGGGAATCGGCCAGGGTGACAACGCCAGGGCTGCCCTGATGACCAGAGGCCTTGCGGAAATGACCAGATTCGGAACCGCTCTCGGCGGCAGGGAAGAGACATATCTCGGCCTTGACGGCGTCGGTGACCTGATTGTCACATGCACATCACGGCACTCCAGAAACTTCATGGCCGGCTATCAGATCGGACGTGAAGGCGCCGCGAAGTTCTTCGCAGAAAACAAGAAAACGGTTGAAGGCATCTTTGCCTGCAAAGTCGTTTACGAAGAGGCGAAGAAAAGAGGCATTGAAATGCCGATTACCGAACAGATTTACGCTGTTCTCTACGAGGGCAAATCTCCGGCCCAGGCTGCCCATGACCTCATGTCCAGAAAACTAAAGCCGGAAACAGCCAGCGTATACAAAATCTGAAGTCATGCAATGCATGGCTTTTTTAGATGAAGAATAAAAGATGAAGCCATTTCTGACTTCATCTTTTTGTTGAATTGATTTGGTTTCTCAATTGCCGGGAACAACAATTTCACCTGTATCGCCGCTGCCGGGCTCCGGTGTCGGTTCCGGAGTGGGCTCCGGCGTAGGAACAGGAGTAGGTTCCGGTG
>JAUNJW010000127.1 GCA_030533035.1 Erysipelotrichaceae bacterium | reverse complement strand
GTGAGCTCTATGG
This sequence comes from Erysipelotrichaceae bacterium, assembly GCA_030533035.1. Classification (GTDB taxonomy): domain Bacteria; phylum Bacillota_I; class Bacilli_A; order Erysipelotrichales; family Erysipelotrichaceae; genus Bulleidia. Next base: position 6,164 of record JAUNJW010000127.1, on the reverse strand, counting down.
CGCGACAAGACTTGTTGAAAAACAGAACAGATCATAACAACGCATGGGCACAGCGGTCAGCTGTGCCCTTTTCTTCTGCCGCAAAAAAAGGAAGGATCACTTTGACCCTCCCAGTAAGTTTTTCTTCTGTTTCTGCTTTGACGTCTGGAATGACTTCAGGACTTTGTCAATCGTGTCGGTCAGCGCCTTGTCCGTTTCCTTTACAATCTCTTCATCAAAGACTTTTTTGTCCCCCAGCCCGAGCGCCAGGATCATCCGGCTCTTCCACAGCGGGAAGCTGTTGTTTGCCAGCGACTGCAGGGTGTCGGAAAGAACCACATCGGTGCTCTGCATCATCCGGATCTGCGTGCATAACTGAAGCGGCAGCTGCCTGCTCAGGGAAAGATCGCCGAGCCGCTTTTCCAGGCGCTGACAGTTCTGATCATAATCCTTCGCGTTGAGCACATCCTCCTGCAGGCCGGTTCTCTTCGCCCTTTTCAGAAGCTCATTGAGATTCTGCGAACGGCAGCGCTTCAGGGCCAGTTCGCCGGCATGGATATACATGTCATATTCACGCAGATAAAGCATGCATTTGTCATATTGATCATTCAGCCGCTTCATGTGCCTTAAAAGTGAACTGCGGTGAATCTCCATGCGCCGGGCAGCCTCATTGACCGCGGAAACGCATCTTTCGTAGATGGCCTTGTAGGAACTGAACGCTTTCTCCTGCGTAACCAGCAGATCCTGCGACATCAGGATCTCCCTTTCAAAGGAAGCGATCCGCCGCTGCAGCTTTTTCAGGTCGGCGGTGATTTCCTCATAGTCATGGGCCGGCACATCCGCCAGCGAAGTGTCGGTAAAGTCACTGACATGTTTCTGGGCGGCAGAGCCGTATTTCAGAACGGTCAGGGTGTCGGTCACATCAATCCGCTCTGAAAAATCCTGCGCGTATTTCAGGTCGGCGTCGGACAGCCGCACCATTTTCGTAAAGCCGTCGGCCGTATTGCTTTGTTCTTCAAGTTTCAGATCAATTTCCTGTGCCATATCAAAAGTATATCATTGTCAGACGGCGCAAAGAAAAAGGAACTGACGCAAATCAGTTCCCTGTTCTTTACTTCTGGGCCAGGCCCGCTCTCTGCAGTGCCCTGACAATCAGCGGAATCAGGATCAGGTCGGCAATGATGGCCGGCGCGGTGCCGATGAAATAGGCGCTGATCCAGGCGGAGATGGAATACTCACCCGCGTTCAGGATGAATCCGGTCACCAGGCCGCCGGCGATCCTGCCGATGATCATAGCGATGATCAGTGAGATATAAATCTTCACAATCCCCTTTTCTTTTCCGAATGTTCTCATGCATAAACCGGTGATCAGGCCGTAGACGCCCAGCTCCGCCATCATGGCCAGCGGCCCGTTGGGCGGCAGCTGGTTGATGACATAGGACAGTGCCGGTGTCAGCACCCCGCAGATCAGTCCTTCCACCGGGCCGATCACAAGGCCGGCGATCAGGACCGGAAAGTGCATCGGTGAAAACAGCCTCAGGATCGGCTGGCCGCCGAAGTTCTTGAGGACAGTGACGATCACGATGCCGATGGCGATCATCAGTCCGGTCAGTACGATGTTTCTTGTTCTGTTCATGTGTTTCTTTCCCCTCTTTTCAAAAATGAAGGCATGGTGAAATCCGCCATGCCTTCAGGTATGTTTCTTTCTGTGCTTCAGCGCAGGTTCTGTATTACTTGATCAGTTTGAAAGGTTTGACGCCTTCAACAGCCTTTGCCGGTGTGATGCGGGCTTCGTCATTGTCGAGGTCAATCAGAATATACTTTCTGTTGCCCATGCCCATTTCATACATGTAGGACAGCTGTCTGTGGCCGTGTCTGCTTTCGATTCTTTCAACCAGGTCCTTATGGTCCTTTTCGCACATCGCGTAGATCAGGTCAACGCTTGCGGAATCAATCGCGCAGATGTCGGTGGAAGCCAGGATGCCGACGTTCGGTGTGACGACCGGCGCCGCCGCTGTGCCTTCACAGTCGCAGGAAACGGACATGTTTCTCATGACGTTGACATAGGTGATGTTCTTGCCGAAGAAGTCGATGGTTGCCTTGGTGGATTCGGTGATCTTTTCCATCAGCTCATCCTCGGTGACTCCCCAGACATTGCCGTTCTTGGAGTGAATCATGGCCTTGCCGATGCGGCCGTCCGCGCAGCCGATGCCGATGTTCTTGTTGGAGCCGCCGAAGCCGCCCATGGCGTGGCCCTTGAAGTGGGTCAGGACGAACATGGAATCATAATCAACCATGGTTTTGCCGTGGGTCATATGGTCAAACCATTTGCCGCCCTTGACCGGCAGGTCGACGGTGCCGTCGGCGTCCATGATGTCAACCGGGCAGAAATCCCAGCCGTTGACCTTCAGGGTTTCAAGATGTTCAGGTGTTGTGTAGCGGTCGCCGTCATATAAGGTATTGGTCTCGACGATTGCGGAGTCCTTCAGTGACTCTGTTGTTTCGCGGACTTTCTTTACCCAGGAGGCCGGGGTGAAGTTGGGGCCGTTCTTTTCACCTGTGTGGAGCTTGATGGCTACTTTGCCGGTGATATTGGCGCTGACTTTTTCATAAGCCTTTTTAATTCCTTCGGGTGAAATGTCTCTGGTGAAGTAAACGATGGATTCATTTCCTGTTCTCTCTTCATAAGGAACATATTTTGTTGTGTCAGTCATTCTTGACTCCTTTCAGTCTGCATTCTTCTGAATGCTGTGTTTTTTATATTATATCATGAGTATTTTCCACTAATGCAACTGATATACCCGTGGCCTGTGTGCTGTTTTATGTGACAAAAATACATTTTCTGACAGTTTATTACGGTTCTGCGGAAAGCTATATTATAAGTAGAAGTACCCCCTCTTATAACATCATTGATCATTTGGAGAATGTGCATTTTCTTATGGAAAAGGAGGACAGATTATGCGCTTCAACAACACTTTTTCACCCTGGAGAATCGGTTCCGTCGACATTAAAAACCGTCTGATTGTTCCGGCAATGGACTCCGGTGTCTTTGACCAGAAAGGCTTTGTCTATCAGCCCACACTTGATTACTACGGCGCCAGAGCCGCCGGCGGATTCGGCCTTGTCATCATTGAAATCACAGCCGTTGAGCCGACCGGCGTCGGCATGCCCTGCGAGCCGGCAGGCTGGACGGATGAATGCATCCCCGGCATGACAAAGCTCGCTTCCGTCATCCATGAACATGGCGCGAAAACCATCGTCCAGCTCCATCACGCCGGCCGTGAAACCGTCTCGCTGATGGCGGGCAAGGTTGTCGCCCCTTCGGCAGTACCGTGTCCGACAAACCGTGAAACACCGCATGAATTCACAACCGAGGAAGTCTACGCGCTGATCCAGCACTATGTGGACGCTGCGGTAAGAATGAAGAAGGCAGGCTTCGACGGTGTCGAAATCCACGCTTCCCACGGCTACATGGGCGGCCAGTTCCTCTCCCCGCGTTCCAACAAGCGTGTCGATGAATTCGGCGGCGGCGTCGAAGGCCGCGCCTACTTCATGAAGCTTGTCTGCGAAGGCATCAAGAAAGCCTGCGGCGAGGATTTCGCTGTTACAGCCCGTCTGTCATCGAAGGAAAACAGAATCGGCGGCATTGAAATGGAAGAAACCGTTGTCTTCGCGGCAATGCTGGAAGAATACGGCTATGACGCACTGCATATTTCCGCCGGTACGTACGAGACATGGGAGACCATCGTTCCGCCGACCGCATGGCCGTCCGGATGGAACCTCGCCAGCGCCAAGAGAATCAAGGAAGCAGTCGATATTCCTGTCATCTCCGTCGGTCTGTTCCATGATCCGTGGACCATTGAAACAGCGATCCGCAGAGGCGACTGCGACGCGGTATCCCTCGGCCGTCAGTCCATCGCAGACCCCGCCTTCCCGAACAAGGCAGTCGGCGGCGCTGTGGAAGACATCATCCCGTGTATCGGCTGCACCCAGAGATGCATGGAATTCAACTATCCTGAAAACCTGATGCCGGGCGACTGGGGCGTCGGCTGTATGTACAACCCGCAGTCCAGCCACCGTGCAGACAGAATGCTCACAAAGACAGACGCACCGAAGAAGGTCGTCGTTGTCGGCGCCGGCCCGGCCGGCATGACAGCCGCCTGGATGAGCGCTTACCGCGGCCACGAAGTTGTGCTTCTTGAAAAGAACGGCAAACTCGAAGCCGGCGGCCAGCTGAGAATCGGCGCGTTCCCGCCTTTCAAGCAGCCGCTGACAAGAGAAATCAGATACATGCTGCACATGTGCGAAAAGAACGGCGTTGACATCAGATGGAACTGCGAGGCGACACCTGAAGTCATTAAGGAACTCGCTCCCGATGTTCTGGTTGTCGCGACCGGCGCCAAGCCTTCCGTGCCGCCGATCAAGGGCCTGAAGGAAACCGGAGTTGTTCTGGCCAATGACGTCCTGCTCGGCACCCCTGTCCTGCAGAAGAGCTGCCTGATCATCGGCGGCGGCGAAGTCGGCGCGGAAACAGCTGAGTACGCAACCGACTACTGCTCCAGAGTCGCGATCGTGGAGATGTTACCCGAAATCGTTCCGACACTCTATCTGACCGTCAGAAACGCGATGCTCAAGAGAATCAAGGAAGAAGAGATCGAAGTCTACACCAACACAAAGGTTCTCGAATTTGTTGAAGGCGGCGTCATCGCCGAAAAGGATGGCGAACAGCTCAAACTCGACGGCTTCGACACAGTCATCCTCGCCCTTGGCTCGAAACCTTATGTACCGTTTGAAACCGAAGGCCTGGCTGAAAAAGTCTGCGTCATCGGTGACGCCGACGCTGTCAAGGACGCCAAGTGGGCAATCTATGCCGGCTACCGGACAGCGATGGGAATCTGATCAGGGGAAATATCATGCCTGTCAGTGAAGTTTTGGAAAAATACGTTGCCGCGCTGAACTCCCATGATGCGGAGAATGTCGCTGTTCTTTACGCTGAAGACTGCTCATTTGTGGACGGCGGCGCAAGAACATTCGGCTTCCCCGATGTTGTGGCCCACGGCAGAGAGGAAGTAAAGAACGCTTTCGCAGGTGTTTTTGAAACCTATGACGTCAAGGCGGCAATCGTAAAGCTGAACCCGAACTCCATGGAATATGACGTGGAGCTTGCCGGACTTCACATTCCGTGCATCGGCGCAGCCACATGCAATGAGGAAGGCCTGATCACGGAATATATCGTCCGTCCCCGTTAATCTCATTCACGTTTTTATCAAAATCAGATTTCACAGACACAGACAGCTCCGGAAAACCCGGAGCTGTTTTGAATCAGGCAGAAACTTCAGGGAAACTGTGATTGCCCGTTGAATATATATTGCAGAAAGGCATTATCCTTTTTTCGAACCGTTTGACGTGTACATGTATTACATGTATGCTGATAATGCAATAAGAAAGCAGGCTTATTGTGATTAAAACTTTTGGAAACAAAGAAACAGAAAAAATATTCAATCAGGTTTTTTCAAAAAAACTTCCTCATTCAATTCAGAAACCTTCCTTAAGAAAACTGATGATGATTGGTCAGTCTGAAAATCTTAATGATTTGCGGATCCCGCCGGCAAACCGGCTTGAAGCGCTGTCAGGTGCCCGGGAAGGTCAATACAGTATCCGTATTAACAGCCAGTACCGGATCTGCTTCAGATACGTAAACGGAGATTTCTATAATGTTGAGATTACAGATTATCATTAACCGGAGGAATATATGACAAAAAGGATAGAAACCCCTGCAATCAGTGAAATACTGAACGAAGAATTCATGAAGCCGCTGGGACTGTCCGCGTACAGACTTGCCAGAGACATTCACGTGCCGGTCTCAAGAATTCAGGATCTGCTTCACGGACGAAGAAAAATGACTGCGGATACGTCCATACGGCTGGCAAAGTACTTCGGTGTTTCAGACAGCTACTTCATTCATCTGCAGAATGATATCGATATCAGAAACCTGAAAATCGAAATTGCGGAAGAACTCGACTCAATCCGGCCGTATGCAGAGAACCCTTCCCCAGGCAAAGAAGATCCTGCTGCAGCTCTGTGAAACAGCGGAGCCCCGCATGATCATCCCTGCCCGAAATCAAATCAGAATCGAGTAGGAGGGAGTGATTAGCTCCCGTCCTCTCACAGCACCGTGCGTACGG
>JAUNJW010000357.1 GCA_030533035.1 Erysipelotrichaceae bacterium | reverse complement strand
AGGAACTGCCAGCCGTAGTAGCGGAAGACATAGCTCATAATGCGTTTCAGCACGCCGGTGTTGAGTTTTCTCTTCGGCTGCATGTACGCTCTCATATTTCTGTTGCTCATATGCCCTCCTTTCCCTTACGCTCCGGCAGGCTGGGCAGGTGCCGCGTCGAAGTCGCCGCCGCCGCCCATTACCTGGGTCATGTAGATTTCCTGATAGATCTCGTTGGTCATCAGGAGGTTCTCAGGAGTATCGAAACCGTTGACCTCGCCGCGGTGGAGGACAAGAACCCTGTCCGCGTCCATCAGTGAGGCAAGTCTCTGGGAAATGATCAGCTTGGTTGTGCCGGGAATTGTATCCCTAAAGGCCTGGCGGATGGAAGCGTCCGTCGCGGTATCGACAGCGCTGGTGGAATCATCCAGGATCAGAACCTTGGGATTCTTCATCAGGGCTCTGGCGATACAGAGTCTCTGTCTCTGGCCGCCGGAGACATTGGTGCCGCCCTGCTCAATATAGGTATGATAGCCGTCCGGCATCTTTTCGATAAACTCATCGGCGCATGCCATTTTGCATGCGGCAATGCATTGTTCCTCAGTGGCGTTTTCATTGCCCCATCTCAGGTTGTCAATGATCGTTCCGGAGAAGAGGACATTCTTCTGCAGGACTACGGAGACCTGGTCTCTGAGCACTGCCATGTCATAATCCTTTACATCCACACCGCCGACTTTCACGCTGCCTTCCGTGGCGTCGTACAGACGTGAGATCAGCGAGACAAGCGTTGATTTGCCGGAACCGGTCGGACCGAGAATACCGATGGTTTCACCTGATCTGATATGCAGGTCAATATCCTTGAGGACTGCCGCCCCGGTACCGGATTTATAGGAGAAGCTTACATGGTCGAAATCAATCGCGCCGTTTTCAACTTCCATCACCGGATTTTCAGGATTGGAAAGATCAGGAACCTCATTGAGCACTTCCGAAATTCTCTTGGCGGAAGCGATCGACATCGTGATCATGACAAAGACCATCGACAGCATCATCAGCGACATGAGAATGCTCATGACATAGGAGAACATGGATGTCAGGTTGCCGGTCGTGATATTGCCGCCGACAACATGTCTGGCACCGAACCACGACAGGGCAATAATGCAGGAATATACCGTCAGCATCATGACCGGGTTATTGAAGATGATCCATGATTCCGCTTTGACAAACAGATTTTTCAGGTTGCCGGCAGCGGTTCTGAACTTTTCATTTTCATGGTCCTCACGGACAAATGCCTTGACGACACGGATCGCCGATACGTTTTCCTGCACACTCGCGTTGACATCGTCATAGCGGGAGAAAACCTGGCTGAAAGCAGGCATCGCATGGGATGTGATCCAGAACAGCGCCAGGGCCAGGAACGCGACTGCCACAACGAAGATGACAGAGAGGTCCGGGCTGATGACAAAGCACATCACAATCGAGAAGATCAGCATCAGCGGCGGTCTGACCGCGATGCGGATGATCATCTGGAACGCGTTCTGCACGTTGGTGACATCCGTTGTCAGTCTTGTGACAAGACCTGCCGTTGAGAACTTGTCGATATTTGAAAATGAATAATCCTGGATTTTCTTGTACATGTCGTCCCTGAGATTGGCCGCAAAGCCGGTCGCGGCCATTGCCGCGTGGCGCCCGGCCTGGGTTCCGAAGTACAGGGACGCAAATGCCATGACAATCATCAGGCCGCCGTAAAGAACGATTGCCTGCATGTTGCCGGCATTGATGCCGTGGTCAATGATCATCGCGGTGACGTATGGCAGCAATACTTCCATGACGACTTCCGCGGCGGTAAATACCGGTGTGAGCAGCGTCACTTTTTTATACTGCTTCACTTCACCCAAAAGTGTTTTCAGCATCACCTTATTCCTTCCTTTCTTCCAGATTCGCATACAGACGGATCAGAATCTGTCCCAGTGTTTCGGTTTCCTCTTCACTCAGCCCTGCCAGCAGTTCCTCTTCCCCTC
>JAUNJW010000356.1:1750-1999 GCA_030533035.1 Erysipelotrichaceae bacterium | reverse complement strand
ATTTGCCCAAAAGGCAATGAAAAAATGACGGTATGTTCAAATTTCACATGCCGTCATTTCATTCATTGCGGAGAATATGCCCTTACATCATCGGCGCGAAGATGCGGATGACAGAGATAATGAACTCCCTGATGATTCCCTTGTCCGCTTCATGCTGTGAAACCTGATGGCATTCAGCCAGGGTTTCCTCATAATCCTTTTTAATGTCCATGATCTTTTCAGATCCATATAGATAAACACAGTTTTCAA
>JAUNJW010000356.1:0-1740 GCA_030533035.1 Erysipelotrichaceae bacterium | reverse complement strand
AGTGCAGGTACAGGCTTCTGTAGTCAAGGTTGACTGTTCCGACAACAGCGGTCTTGTCATCAGAGACAAAAACCTTGGCGTGGACAAAGCCTGGTGTATATTCAAAAATCTTTACACCGCCCTCAATCAGGTTTTCATAGTAGGACTGGGTGATATGCCATACGATCTTTTTGTCGGGAACGCCCGGTGTCATCAGCCTGACGTCCACTCCCCTCTTGGCAGCCAGGATCAGCGCGTTCATCATCTCTGTATCAATGATCAGATACGGTGTGTAGATATAGCAGTAATCCTTTGCCTGGTTGAGAATGTTGACATAAATGCTCTGGGCTGTGATCTCATTGTCCAGCGGCGTTTCGCCGAACGGCGCGATATAGCCGTCCCTGCCTTCAGTGTCGCATTCCGCTTTGAAGACCGTGTAATCTTCATCGGTCTTTCTCAAAGCATTCCAGTGGGTCAGGAACATAACGGTAAATGACCAGACCGCTTCGCCTTTGATCCGGATGATGTTGTCTTTCCATCTGCCGTGGATGACCTTGACATTGATATATTCATCGGCCAGATTGACGCCGCCGGAGAATGCTGTTCTGCCGTCGATGACCATGATCTTGCGGAGGTCGCGGTGGTTCATAATTGTGCCGAGAACCGGGTTGATCCGGTTGAACGGTTCACATTTGATTCCGGCTTCCTCAAGTTTTCTGGCATAGTTCAGGCTGAGTGTCCGGAATGAACCCATGTCGTCATACATAACCCTGACATCCACTCCCTGCTTCACCTTTTCCTTCAGGATGATGAGCATTGAATTCCACATGGAGCCCTCTTCGATGATGAAGTATTCGAGGAAGATAAACTTTTCAGCCTTGCGCATTTCCTCCAGCATGACCGGGAAACCCACTTCGCCAAAGCCATAATAATCAAAATCACTGTTTCGGTAGAACGGAAAGCCGCTTGACTCAGAAATGTAATTGAACTGGCCGCTTAAAGGCGGGTCAGCTTCCCTGGCCTCGGCCAGGACCTGAGGATCCTGGACATAGTATTTCTTCGCATCGATTGTGCTTTTGATAAGATTGACAAAGGTTTTGGAAATGACAAGGTTGGCGCCGAGGAGCAGATAAACTGCGGTTCCCGGCAGCGGAAACAGCATGATCAGGATAATCCACATCAGGTCGGAAGACAGATGCCGCGATTTCCGGATGATTGTCAGAACAATGATCACGCTCAGGAATGACAGGACAGTATTGATCCATGTGGCGTTCACATTGAACCAGCGGAAAATCGAAACTATGATTGCCGCCTGCAGAAGGACCATGATAATCATGAAAGTCGTGCGGCTGAAAACTGTCTTGATGAGCTTCATAAAACTGACTCCTGTTCTGTTTACAGATAATACAGCATTGTCATCAGCGGCATTGTGGCAATGCATACCAGCGTGGTTATCGTATTGATGGCGGTGGCATAGCTGACATCCTGGTCATACAGCTGGGCCATCTGGGTTACGGTGGTGGCGCTGGGCGTCATCGTCGCCAGCAGCGAGATATAAATAATGGTCTGCCCCTGCGGCGTCAGATTCGCGATTCCGGAGAATTTCATGATCAGAAGGACCAGACAGGGCACTGCGATCATTTTAAGGAACGTGATGATCCAGATTCTCTTTCCTTTGGCCATGGAAATAATATCCGTGCCGGCCAGGATCATGCCCAGCATAATCATGGAAACCGGGCCGACCGTGGAGCCGAGTGTCTT
>JAUNJW010000126.1 GCA_030533035.1 Erysipelotrichaceae bacterium | reverse complement strand
CAGCAGGCGTTTGGACTCTGCTTTGAACTGTTTCTTTGCCATGGTTCAATCCTCCTTTAGCACTCTTTCTATTTGACTGCTAAACCATATTAGCACCAGTGCCGTTTCTTTGCAAGGAACAACAGTTCAAAATCGGCAAAGCATGATATCATAGTGGCCATGAAAGAAATCAGCGTAAAAAAGATAGAGGACGCCATCGCGTCCATGTGCGGTGAGATCGCTGTCACAGCCAGCCCGGACATCGTCAGGGCGTTTGAAAAGGCGGTGCAGGATGAATCCAACGAAAAGTCAAAAGCGGTTCTGGATATCCTGATCGAAAATGCCCGCATTGCAAAGGAAGAAAACATTCCCATCTGCCAGGATACCGGCATGGCCATTGTCTGGCTCAGAGTCGGCCAGGAAGTCCATTTCACGGACGGCCTTGTCAAAGACGCCGTGAACCGCGGTGTGGAGCGGGGCTACACGGACAATTTCCTGCGGGCTTCGGTTGTGGCGGATCCGCTCTATGAAAGAAAGAATACAAAAACCAATACCCCGGCCGTCATCTATACGGAACTGACGGAAGGGGACAGGGTTGAAATTGAGATCATGGCCAAGGGCTTCGGTTCGGAAAACAAGTCGGCGCTGAAAATGCTGACACCGGCGGATGGTGAACAGGGCGTCATTGACTTCGTGAAGGATACCCTGCTCAAAGCCGGTCCCAATGCCTGCCCGCCGTTTGTGATCGGCGTCGGCATCGGCGGCACCTTTGATTCCTGCGCCGTGCTGTCCAAGAAAGCACTGCTCAGAAAGCTGGATGACCGCAATCCCGATCCCCGCTACAGTGAGCTGGAAGATAAGCTGCTGGCCATGGCCAATGACCTGAAGATCGGCCCGATGGGCTTCCATGGAAAGACAACGGCCCTTGCCATCAAGGTGGAAAATGAACCGACCCATATCGCCGGCATGCCGGTGGCGGTCAATGTGTGCTGCCATGTGTGCAGACACGCGAAGGCGGTGATTGAATGAAAAGACTGTATCTGCCTCTTTGTGAAGAAGAAAGAACAAGCCTGAAAGCAGGCGAGGCGGTTCTGCTGAACGGCGAGATCTATACCGCCCGCGACGCCGCCCACAAAAAGATGCATGAGGCCATCGCAAAGGGAGAGGAACTTCCCTTTGATATTCACGACGCTGTGATTTACTATGTCGGACCGACCCCCGCCAGGGAAGGCCAGGCAATCGGATCGGCCGGACCGACAACCGCCGGCAGGATGGATCCCTATACGCCGCAGCTGATTGAGCTCGGATTAAGAGGAATGATCGGCAAGGGAAGAAGAAGCCAGGCTGTCAAAGACGCCATTGTCAGAAACAGGGCGGTCGACTTCGTGGCGGTCGGCGGCGCCGGCGCATTGCTGTCGCATTCCATCAGTGCCAGAGAACCAGTCGCCTATGAGGAACTGCTGGCCGAGGCGGTGACAAAACTGACGGTAAAGGACTTCCCGTGCTTCGTCGGCATCGACTGCGAAGGAAATGATATCTATGATTCTGATGAGTGCGTGCCTGGCCGGCAGGAACTGTAAGTATAACGGCGGCAATAACGAAATCAGCTGTCTGAAGAAACTCTGTGACGAAGGAAAAGCCGTACTTGTCTGCCCGGAAGTGGCCGGCGGACTGCCGGTTCCGCGATTATCGTGTGAGATTCGGGGAAACAGGGTATATAATACAGCCGGTGAAGATGTCACGGAGTATTTTGTCACAGGGGCTGAAAAGTCCCTGAAGACCGCAAGGGAAAACGGGTGCACGCTTGCCGTTCTCAAGGCAAACAGCCCGTCCTGCGGAGTCGGACAGATCTATGACGGCACATTCAGCCATACAAAAATCCGGGGTGACGGAATCTTCGCGGCTCTCTGCAGAAAAGAGGGCATCGAATGCGTGACCGAACTGGAATATCTTGAAAGGATGGAAAAGAAAAATGAGTCTTTATGATGAATCCCTTAAGCTTCACAAAGAATTCAAAGGAAAACTGAAAGTCGAGTCAAAGGTTCCCTGCGCAGACGCGTATGACCTTTCCCTCGCTTATACACCGGGCGTTGCCCAGCCGTGCCTTGAAATCGCGAAGGACCCGGAAAACTCCTATGTCTATACAGGCAGAGGAAACACAGTCGCTGTCGTGACCGACGGCACAGCTGTCCTCGGTCTTGGCGATATCGGACCTGCCGCAGCTCTTCCCGTCATGGAAGGCAAGGCACTGCTGATGAAGCGCTTCGCCAACCTCGACGCCTGGCCGATCTGCCTTGACACAAAGGATCCCGATGAAATCGTCGCCATCTGCAAGGCCATCGCTCCCGGCATCGGCGCCATCAACCTGGAAGATATTTCCGCGCCCCGCTGCGTTGAAATCGAAAGACGCCTGATCAAAGAACTGGACATTCCGGTTTTCCATGATGACCAGCACGGCACAGCGATCGTTGTCCTGGCTGCCCTGATCAACTGCATGAAGCTGAAGAAAGCCAATCCCGCTGACATGAAGGTGGTTGTTTCCGGCTGCGGCGCTGCCGGCTCCTCCATCATCCGTCTGCTTTACAGCTATGGCTTCACAAATATCAATGCCTTTGACTCCAGGGCCTGCATCGAGCCGGCCAGGGCAGGGGAATTCACAGAACTGAAGAAGGAACTTCTCAATTACGTCAACAAGGACGGCCGCCACTATGAATCACTGGCCGACGGCCTCAAGGGTGCTGACATCTTTATCGGCGTCAGCGCGCCCCGCCTTGTCACAAAGGAAATGGTCGCATCCATGAACCCCGGCTGCATCGTCTTCCCGATGGCAAATCCGGAACCGGAAATCTCCTACGCTGAGGCGAAGGAAGCAGGCGCGTATATCGTCGGCACCGGCAGAAGCGACAACCCCAACCAGGTCAACAACGTCCTGGCATTCCCGGGCCTCTTCCGCGGCGCTCTCGACGCGAAGGCCACAAAGATTACCGAATCCATGAAAATCGCCTGCTCAAAGGCAATCGCTTCACTGATCAGCGAGGAGGAACTCTCCCCGGATCATGTCATCGTCTCCGCATTTGACGACCGGGTTGTTCCGGCTGTCGCGAAGGCTGTCGGCGAATGCGCTGTCGCAGACGGTGTTGTGCGCAAATAAAGGAGTCTCACTAATATGGAAGCTGTCGCTCACGTTCTTCATCTGACCGTCATCAACGTTGTCAGCCTGGCCAGTATTATCCTTGAACTCTTCGGGGCCATCATTCTGTTTTATACAGGCGTGAAGGGATTCATCCAGTGGGTGACGAGAAAAGAAGAATGCTCGGTCAGCCTGGCGGAAGGCATCGCGATGTGCCTGGAATTCCTGATGGCCGGTGAAGTCCTGCATACGATCCTTGCCGAAGAGATCCAGGACCTCGTCATTCTCGGCGCTCTGGTTATTCTGCGTGGCATCATGACCCTGGAAATCCACTGGGAAATCAAAAATGAAAAGGCGGAACTCGCCGCCCATAAAATGCTTGAGAAAGAACATAAAGCTGAATGAAAGAGAAATCCTGCAGCGCAGGATTTCTTTTTTTAAACGTTTTTCTGATATACCCGGATGATGAACTCTGCCGTGATACCCAAAGCAGGGGTGTCATACAGCCGCATTTTGTCCGCTTCGCCTGTGCTCCACACGTAAGGCGTCAACATGAAGAGATTCCTGAACTGTTCATTGTTACAGTGCATGATCTCACGGATCTTTTCTGCGGAAATCAGCTGCAGTTCCGTATCCAGTTCTTCCGGTTTGTTTTCATAAGGATGTTCATAGAGAACTTCCTTCATTTCGAACAGATGCCTTTCACCCGGCGTCACAAAGATGAATCTGCCGCCCGGTTTCAGGATCCGGAAGATTTCCTCTTTCGCGTGCGGCGCGAAGCAGGTCAGCACCGTATCGCAGGATTCATCTGCCAGCGGCAGCCGGAAGATGGAGGCGACGGTATAATATCCTTCCTTATCCTTTTTCGCGGCGTGCTTGAGGGCGTCTCTGGAAAGATCAAAGCCATAGCGCTCCGGCGCCTGCATCGCGGCGGTGTAATAGCCTTCCCCGCAGCCCAGATCTGCCAGGACTTGGCTGCCTTCACTCAGCTCGGCCAGCCGGTTTCTTAAAAAGGCGTAGCCGCCGCTTTCCAGGAAGGCGGTTCTGGCTTTGACCATGGCGGCGTCATCACCATGGATTTTTTTATTTGAGACAAGCAGGTTCAGATAGCCGCTTTTCGCATAATCAAAATGATGATTGTTCTTACAGACGGCTTCTTTGTTTACGCGCTGCAGGGGCGATGCGCAGACAGGACAGATCAGTTTCATAAAGAGAGTATATCACGCGGCTATTGACTGACGGTCAGTCGGAATATAGAATATGGATGTCGGAGGTGATATTGTGGCAGATAACAGAGACAGCGAAGAGCGCAGAAATGAGTTTGTTGACGCTGCGGAAAAACTGTTCAGGGAAAACGGTATCGTTGATACGACCATCAGCGCAATCGTCAAGGAAATGGATGTGGCCAAGGGCCTGTTCTATTACTATTTCAAATCAAAGGATGACGTGATTGACGCGATCAGTGAAAAATACAACGAAGTCTTCAATGAGATGATGTATGCTTCGATGGATTCAAAGAGCGACTATGAAAGCAGACTGCACCAGTTTGTTGCCAACACAGTCAATTCCTTCCGGGATCTTGACAACAAGCTCTCCACGGATGATGACGTCGATCTTTCCCAGCTGAGCATGCGCTCCATTGATGAAGCCAAATCGAACGCTATCGCGGCTCTTGTCTCAATGTTCGAAGAGGGCAATGAGAATGATGAGCTGATGCTGGAACATCCCAAATACTACGCAGATATTCTGATCAGCGGCATTATTGAGCTTGTCCAGCAGAAAGAGGCAACGGACGCAGAGATTACTGAAATCATTTTGGACCTGATTGAACGGGCCGGAAAGGACTAAAAACATGAGTGAAGATTTCAACAGCAAAGTAAACGAATTTGTCGAAAAAGCTTCCAAAACCATTGAAGAGGGCGGCAGAACACTGCTTTCCCGCCTGGATATTGAAAAGCAGAAGGCTGAGATCAGAGCTGAGATCGGCCATACATCCAGGGACCTGACAAAGGCTTATGAAAAGCTCGGCCGTGTTTTCTATGAATCAAAGGAAACCGGCAAGCCGTTCAAGGACGAATACAATACAATCGAACTGATCCGTTCCAAGGAAAGAGCCATCGAACTGCTCAACGAAAAACTCGACCAGCTCGAAAAGTAAAAAAGAATACAAAAACGAAGGCAGCCATGAAGCGCTGCCTTTTCTCTGCTATAGTTAAGAAAAACAATAGAGGAGTTATCATGAGAGAAGTTTCCACAAGTGCACAGATTGTCCTTTCCCAGCACTGCAACGGTAATGCCATTCCCCGTCTTTTCGGCGGCCAGCTGATGGCCTGGATTGACGTGATCGGCGCCGTCGCCGCCAGACGCTACGCCGGCAAGGCTGTCACAACCGCCTGCATCGATTATCTCGGTTTCCTGAGGCCCGCCTATCTCAATGACATCGTTGTCCAGGAAGCGTGGGTCACCTGGACCGGAAACACTTCCATGGAGGTCCGCGTGGATTCCTTTGTCGAAGTGGAAGGAAGAAAAGAACTGATCAATACCGCCTATGTCGTCTACGTCGCCCTCGATGATGATGAAAAGCCGGCAAAGGTGAAGCCGCTGAATCCCCAGAATGAGGAAGAGGAGGCGGAATACGCCGCTGCCGTCGAGCGCAAGATCGTGAGAATGCAGATGGGCGGCAGATAATTCTGAAAATGTAAATTGTTTCACAAAAATGTAAAAAACAATCAAAAATACCCCTGATTTTCATGTACGCATGTTGACCATGCATGCAATATGCGCCATAATGGGCACATAAACCGGTGAGGCGGAGATAACGGCAGATATGATCTCAAAGAGAGTCCGGGCAGGTGAGAGCCGGGCAGAAGCACAGTCTGTCAAATGGACCGCTGAGGGCGCAGTCAAAGGAGTGATCCAAGTATTCTGCGACGTAAGGGATACGTTAGTTCCCGCGGATATGACTGTATCCGGCAAAGCGCACGTGAAAACGTGAAGCAGGGTGGCACCGCGAATTGTAATTCGTCCCTGACGGAAATTTCCGTCGGGGTTTTTTGTTTGAAGGGGGTGATCCGATGAGCGATATTCTGACGCAGCTATGTGCCCAT
>JAUNJW010000355.1 GCA_030533035.1 Erysipelotrichaceae bacterium | reverse complement strand
AGAAAACCTTCTGGGATCTGCTTGACGCAAGCCGGCTGCCGCTGATTGCCACCCATTCCAATGCCAAATCGCTCTGCACGGTGGAAAGAAACCTGACAAACCAGCAGATCCGTGCCCTGGCGCAGAAGGGCGGCCTGATCGGCATGAATGCCTGCGAGAATTTCATTTCCGATATTCCCGAAAAGCGCACAGCCGCCACGCTGGCAGCCCATGCCCGCTATATCGCTGATCTGGTTGGGGTGGAACATGTGGCCTGCGGCTTTGATTACGGTGCTTATTACCACGCGCATGAGAGTCATGACATGGTTTCGCCTGAGCAGACGCAGAATTTCATCGAAGGCCTGCGCATGCAGGGATTTGACGAAGAAGAAATAAAGGACATCGCTTTCCGCAATGTCCTGAGATTCCTTGAAACGTATATGTGATTATTGCCAGAGGACGTCGGGATAAACCCCGTCGTCTTTCATTTTCTGGATCTTTTCGACAACTTCCGGCTTGTCTTCCTTGTAGGTGACGCCGAACCATTTGTCGTTGGAGGAGAGAACCTTTACGCTGCAGGTTCCGTTTTCAACCAGCTCGCCGACCGTTGTCGGGATGACATATTCGCAGGTCGTCGGATTTTCATCGAGATGTTCTTTGAGGAAGTTGGCGAACAGAGGTTCAACCTGTTTGAAGATCTTGGGTGTGAAGCCCCAGAAGTTCATGGAAACCAGCGAGTATTCATTCAGCGGCTTCCATTCTCCGTCTTCCTGGAAATAAGGCCTGCCATTGCGGCGGATAATCTTCTGCACTTCACGGATTCTGCTCAGATTGCCTTCTTCATCCTTCTCACAGACGCCTCTGGTGACAGTGCCGTTGTCGGTCAGTGTGTTGCCGCAGAGATAGCCGACCATCGCGTAATGGTCATCGCTGATCTCTTCGCTGAGATATTTGTAGATCACGCGGTAGGCGTCGCGGCCGTAGAAATCATCGGCATTGATGATGGCGAAGGGACCCTTGACTACACCCTTGCATGCGAGCAGGGCATGGGTTGTGCCCCAGGGCTTGATTCTTCCTTCGGGAACTGTGAATCCTTCCGGCAGATTATCCATGTCCTGGTATGCGAATTCGACTTTCATATTTTTCGAAACGCGGTCAGTGAGGGCTTTGCGGAACGCTTCCTCATGTTCGCGGCGGATGATCAGGACGACTTTTTCAAAGCCTGCCTCGCGGGCGTCGTAAATGGAAAATTCGATAATCGGCTCACCATGGTTTCCCACGCCGTCAATCTGCTTCATTCCGCCGTATCGGCTTCCCATTCCGGCCGCAAGAATAACAAGTGTCGGTTTTTTGCTCATAAAATTGTTTTTCCCCCTGGAAACTTTGCAAGTAAATTATATCACCTAAAAACCGCAAACATTGATAGAATTGATGACATGAAGAAAATCATACTGGCTTCGAAAAGCCCGCGCAGGAAAGAACTGCTTGAAAAATGCGGCCTGCCTTTTGCATGCATGCCCATGGAAACGGACGAATCCCTGGAACAAGGGGATACCCTGGAAGAAAAAATCCGCCTGCTTTCCGAACGGAAGGCGTGTGCGCGACTTGATGTCAACCCCGACGCCGTGGTCATCGGCTCGGACACAATTGTCACCCTGGACAATGAAATTCTCGGCAAACCGGCCGACCGCGAGGACGCGAAACGGATGCTGAGGGAACTGTCAGGAAGAACCCACCGGGTCATCACCGGCGTGTGCATTGTCTCGGCAAAGAGAAAATACAGCGATGTCAGCGTTTCGGAGGTCACATTCGCAAAGCTCAGCGAAGAGGAAATCGACGCCTATGCCGCCAGCGGCGAATGCGATGACAAGGCCGGCGCCTACGGCATCCAGGGGCTCGGCGGACGGTTTATCAGCCATATCAGCGGAGATTATTACGCTATTATGGGGCTGCCCCTGAACCTGGTTTACGAAGAACTCAAAAATATAGACCTCTACTGATGTAAATATTTTCAGAAAATTCCGTAGAAATATTTGT
>JAUNJW010000354.1:231-2019 GCA_030533035.1 Erysipelotrichaceae bacterium | reverse complement strand
TCGGGATTACCAGTTTCGGTCAATGGCCAAAACTGATAAATTCACCGCTTTTTTACCTGGCAGACGTTGAGATTTTCGCGATTTTCATGTATACTTTGACAGCTTAGCAATGGTGAGTCTTTTCATCGTGAATTGCTCATCAATGTTAGTCCGAGGAGGATCTTTATGGACCATGCAAAGATCATAGACAGCTTTCATCGGGGTCATTGTATTGATGCGTATCGTTTTTTTGGTGCGCATTTTTCATATGAAGGCAGTGAAGGGGTCCGTTTTACCGTCTACGCGCCGCATGCACGCAGGGTCAGTGTGATTGGTTCCTTCACTGACTGGGGATACCGGCCTGTTGATATGGAAAGAACAGGCTTTACAGGCGTCTGGAGCGTCTTTGTCAGCGGCGTGAAGGAATGGGATTCATATAAATTCCAGATTGAAGATGCCAGGGGCAATACACTTTATAAGTCGGATCCGTTCGCTTTTTACAGCGAAACAAGGCCGGATAACGCCTCAAAGGTTTATAATTTGAATGATATTCACTGGTCGGATCAGAACTGGATGAAGACAAGATCCAAGAATTTTGACAGGCCGATGAGTATATATGAAGTCTATGCCGGCGGCTGGATGCGTGACCAGGGCTTCCCTTTCACCTACAGCCAGCTGGAAGAGCATCTCATTCCCTATGTGCAGGAAAGAGGCTTCACGCATATTGAAATGATGCCGCTCAACGAGTATCCGTTTGACGGCTCGTGGGGCTATCAGGCAAGCGGCTATTTCTCCGTGACCAGCCGCTATGGCAACCCGACGGAATTCGCTTCCTTCGTCAATGCCTGCCACAATGCCGGAATCGGCGTGATTATGGACATGGTGCCGGTGCACTTTGTCAAGGACGCCTTCGGCCTGCGCTATTTTGACGGTGAACCGCTGTATGAATACAGGGATCCCCATGACGCCGAATCGCAGTGGGGCACAATGAATTTCGACCTCTGGAACGAGGAAGTCAGATCATTCCTGATGTCTGCAGCCGGTTTCTGGTGTGATACATATCATATCGACGGCATCCGCATCGACGCGGTCGCCAATCTGATTTACTGGGGCGGCAACCGTGACCGGGGCACAAACGACGGCTCACTTGCCTTTATGAGACGGATGAACTGGTATATTTCCCAGGCATATCCGCAGGTAATGATGATTGCGGAAGACAGCTCCGATTTCCCGAAGGTGACAGCGTCCACCCTGGACAACGGTCTCGGCTTTGACTACAAGTGGGACCTTGGCTGGATGAATGACACACTGAAGTATTACAGTGTCGATCCGCTCTACAGGATCTGGGATCATAACAAGCTCACATTCTCGATGGCTTACTTCTACAGCGAGAGATTCCTGCTGCCGTTGAGCCATGATGAGAATGTCCACGGCAAGAAGACAATCATCGACCGCATGTGGGGCGATTATGACGCCAAGTTCTCACAGGTGCGCAATCTGTATGCATACATGTTCGCCCATCCCGGAAAGAAACTGAATTTTATGGGAAATGAACTTGCTTCTTTCCGCGAATTTGACGAAAATAAAGAACTGGACTGGTTCCTGCTGGATTATCCGCGCCACGATGCGTTCATGAGATATTTCACGGATCTCAACCGCATTTACTCTTCCCATCCATGCATGTACAGGGATGATTACACCGGAAAGGGTTTCGGCTGGATTGACGCCGACAACGCGAAGCAGAGCATTTTCTCCTTCTACCGCGAGGATGAGAAGGAAGTGATCGTCTGCATTCTCAACAACACATCA
>JAUNJW010000354.1:0-221 GCA_030533035.1 Erysipelotrichaceae bacterium | reverse complement strand
GAGGATTACACGCTGCCTGTCCCTGCGGAGGGGATTTACACAGAAATCCTGAATTCCGAAAAAGATATTTACGACGGCTGCAATATGTGTAATTATGAACCGGTGTCATCCCGCAAGAACCCGGATAAGAAGGCCGGATTCGCAGATCTGATTGATATCCGCATTGCGCCATGGTCTGCCATTTATCTTCTGGCTTCCAAAAAGAAGAAAACAGCAAAGAA
>JAUNJW010000009.1 GCA_030533035.1 Erysipelotrichaceae bacterium | reverse complement strand
GTTCGAAACGTACCCAGACGTCACCGTACTGGCCGGCGCCGCCGTTCTGCTTCTTATACTTACCCTGGGCTTCTGCCTTGCCGCGGATTGTTTCACGGTACTGAACGATCGGAGTGTCTGTTTCAACTTCAACCTTGTACTTTGCCTTGAGCTTGGAGATGATCAGGTCGATATGCTGGTCACCGAGGCCGTAGAGAACCTGCTGGTGTGTTTCAGCGTTGTTGTCGAGGCGGATTGTGCCGTCTTCCTGCATGAGGTTGCGGATACCGACGGAGAGCTTGTCTTCGTCTGCCTTTGTCTTCGGACGGATAGCGTAGCCGAGCATAGGCTCCGGATATTCGATTGCCGGATAGTAAACCTGCTTGTTCTTCATGCACAGTGTGTCGTTTGTCTCTGTGTTCTGGAGCTTGACAACAGCACCGATGTCGCCTGTGAACAGTTTGCCGACGCCCATCTGGAACTTGCCGTTGATGACATAGATCTGGGAGATCTTTTCAGGAGCGTCTTTTCTGGAGTTGTATACCTGGCTGTCGGAGTTGAGAACACCGGACATGACCTTGAGGTAGGAAATCTTGCCGACGAACGGGTCGACGACTGTCTTGAAGACAAATGCGGAGAGGCTTTCGTTCTCGTTTGTCTCAAGGGCAACTTCCTGGTCAGCATTGTTGAGAGCCTTGACTGTGCCCTTTTCAGCATAGCTGGGGAAGTATTCAGTGATGAGATCCATCAGTCTTTCAATACCTGTCTGGGATGTGGCGGAACCGCAGTAGACAGGACGGATGTCGCCGCTTCTGACGCCGATGCGGAGTCCCTTGGCGATTTCATGTTCATCGAATTCTTCGCCTTCGAAGAACTTTTCCATCAGTTCATCATCACCCATGGCGATGGCTTCGCTGATTTCTGCATAGTATTCTTCAACCTGGTCAGCCAGAGCAGCAGGAACTTCCTGCGGATGCTTGGGATCTGCATAGTACCATGCCTTCTTGCGGAGAATGTTGACGGAACCGACTGTCTTGCCGCCTTCGATGATCGGCATTTCGAACAGGAAGACGCTCTTGCCGAACTTTTCGCGCAGGGAAGCGTAAACCTGGTCATAATGTGCGTGCTCATCATCAATCTTGTTGATGAAGAAGATGGTCGGCAGCTTCTTCTTTCTGGCTGCTTCCTTCCACGCTCTTTCTGTACCGGCTTCGATGCCTTCCTTGCCGTTGACAACGATCAGGGCATTGTCACCGACTGCCAGGCCGGTAGCTTCTTCACCTTCGTAATCCATGTAGCCCGGAGTGTCGATGAAGTTGATCTTCATGTTCTTCCACTCAACCGGTGCCAGATGGCAGTAGACGCTGAGGCCTCTCTTGCCTTCTTCCGGATCAAAGTTCAGAGCTGTTGTGCCGTCGTTGTTTCTGCCGAATTTGTCGATCTGCTTTGTGTGATACAGACAGGCTTCAATCACAGAGCTTTTGCCGGCACCGGAGTGGCCGAGGACTGTGACGTTTCTTACTTCATTTGCCAGATAATCTCTCATAATTTCTTTTCCTCCCGATTATTTCAGAATGTCCTTAAGATCTGCCAGACATTCTTTGCGCACATAGTGGATTGCCAGGTTGGCATTGTTGTCTTTGATATACTTGTCAGCTCCGTTCTCCAGCAGCATATTCACCAGGCTCGGATAGCCGATGTAGGCAGCTCTCATCAGAGCTGTGCAGCCCTTGTGGTCCTGGGCGTTGATGTTGGCGCCGTTGGCGAGCAGATATTCAATGATATCTGTCTTGTAGCCGTTGACCGCTTCCATCAGGGATGTTCTTCCCTGTTCATCCACTGCATTGACATCCGCTCCCTTGGAGACCAGATATTCAACAACATCCCTCTCACCGAGGAGAGCAGCTCTCATCAGTGCGGTTCTGCCCTTATTGTCATGGGAATTCACATCTGCGCCTGCGTGGACGAGCATTCTGCAGATATCCACATGACCCTTCTTGGCAGCACCCATCAGGGCTGTCTTGTTGTTTCTGTCACGCATTCTTGCGTCTGCACCGTTGTCAAGAAGATATCTGACGATATCATCATAACCGCGCTTTGCGCTTCTCATCAGTGCCGTCCGGCCATCTCCGCTGGCGACATTTACGTTTGCGCCTTTGGCTACGCTGGCGCATACCTTGGCGAAATCACCGCTTGCCGCTGCATCAAAGAATTCCTGATTAGTCTGATCCATATTGTTTACCTCCTTATGTAATCAGATAGCGTTTTTTTGACCAAAAAAGATGGACGCTTTCCATCCATCTAAAAAACAAGTCCGGATTTTTTTCCAACCCTGCCTAAAAGACCGCGATCCTCCGTGTTCTTCATAGAGACATATACAGATAAAAGTTCCTTGTGTAAGCGCATATTATTACAACTCCGATCTTTCCAGCAGGTGAAACTTTACCTACATACATTTTATCGAAAACACTTAATTCTTCAATAGGATTTCTATGAACATCCTGTGAGAAACATGAAAATGCAAATCATTTCAATGTAACTGTTTTCATTGCTTCAAAAGCCGCTCAGCCGCCCTGAAACCGGGCATTCTGACCTCCACTTCATGCCAGAACTGCTTTGAATGATTGCTGACAAGCATGTGGGCATACTCATGGGTCAGCACATATTCCAGGCACTGATAGGGAAAATGAATCAGCCGGGACGATATGGAAATGTGCGCCTTGGAGGGCGTGCAGCTGCCCCAGCGGCTGGTCATGTATTTGACCGTAATCTTCGGCAGCGGCTTTCCGTAAGCCGTACAGACCGAGCGGTCCAGCTCATCGCGGCGCTCCTGAATCATCAGCGCCAGCTGCCGGGACGCGGTCCTGTAGAAAACTGTCCGGCGGTTTTCAGGCGTGTCGTGACGCAGGTAAAACACCAGGGTGTCATCCTCAATATCCATGAAATCCGTCCGGGATTCAGCGCAGCGGACTTCCAGGG
The DNA here is from genome assembly GCA_030533035.1 of Erysipelotrichaceae bacterium. Taxonomy (GTDB): domain Bacteria; phylum Bacillota_I; class Bacilli_A; order Erysipelotrichales; family Erysipelotrichaceae; genus Bulleidia. Next base: position 14,573 of record JAUNJW010000009.1, on the reverse strand, counting down.
TCCGTCCCATCCAGACGGCTGTATCCCCTTCTCCCCATGAGCAGGTATCCTGCTTTTTACGCATGGAGGCTTCCGTTTTCTCAATCCATTTTTCCCGGCTCAGGATAAACTCCCTGATCTGTTTCTGGGTGACATAGCGGCTGCAGGTGATTTTCAGACTGCCGTCCTCACCCACCCTGAGCCACATGTTTTTGACCCGTTTGTACTGAATCAGAACCTCGCGGGTTCTGCCTGCTGTTTCTATGACCATCTGATTTTCTCCGCAGCTACCATTATACATTTCAACCGGCTCAGTGAAGTTAAAATGAACTGTCCTGCAATGACGCCGCTGATTTTTCCTGTTGTTTTCATTTTTTCTTTATGCTATTATCAGTAGGCACACATGGCGGCTATGGTGAAGTTGGTCAACACACTGGATTGTGGCTCCAGCACTCGTGGGTTCGAGTCCCACTAGTCGCCCCTGCAGAAAAGAAGTCCGGACGGGCTTCTTTTTTTTCATTCTTCTGAACAGAGCCGGGCATTCTGCCCGGCCCTTTCTTCTATTCTGCTGAAGTATCTGGTGTTTCTTCAGGGCTGGGGATTTTCCTGGACCTGAGTTGGATTCATTACCGCCCGCAGCCATGCGGCTGCCGGAGAATTCTCATCGCGCTCAGCTTCCTTTCCGCTGTTGTAGGAATCCGCCGACATATACAGCTGCAGCGAGCCGTATGTTCTGGCAACCGTAAGCAGTTCAAGATCAGAGCTGCTGACGGCAAGCTCAGCCAGATACGGCACTTTGGTGCTCTCATCAGAACTGAGGCTGATTCCTTTATGATCTTTGACATCGATCACCCTGACACTGCGCAGCAGACAGCCGGTGACCGGCTGGTCAGTGTGCTGGCTGATGGTCACAAAGACGTCCGCCCGCTGTCCGGCGACAATTCCGCCCAGGGCCGCCACGTCCACTTCCATGGAAAATGACACCTGGTTTTCTCTCAGCTGGGCAGCCGCCTGGTCCGGAAGTTCAGATTCGGCATACAGCATGGAACAGTAGAACGGTGAGCCGGCGGGAATCATTCCCTGGATCTCTGTATATTTGCCGACGATATCGCTTTTTTCGCAGTATGCGTGATCCGCCAGATAGCGTTCTGAAATGCGGACCGGGATCAGGTCGCTTTCCGTGATCTTTGTGCGCGGGGCAATATCATGGGCAGCGATATATGTTTCCTTCAGGCCGAGCCTGACGCCGACATAAACCTGAAACAGAAGATAATTGACAGCCAGCAATGCGGCAGATGCCAGCAGGACCAGTCCTGCCTTGGCAAGTAGTTTTTCTTTCATGAAAAGAGCCTCCTGCTGACTATATTGGTTTTCACTCTGAAAAACCCGCAAAAGAAAACCGGATTATTTTCCGGTTTGTGATGAGCTTTGAATCAGGTCTTACTTATAGACAATGACTTCCTCCAGCGGCTTTCTCGGCCTTGCCGGCGGATTTTCATCGCGGTAGCCCAGGGCGATGACGGACATGATCTGTTCATTTTCAGGAATTTCAAGAATTTCCCTGATCTTATCCGCATTGCGCAGTCCCATGATCAGGGTGTCAAGACCGTTGTCTTTCGCGGCCAGAACCAGCAGCGCGTCATGGAGGCCGAGGTCATAGGCGCCCCAGAAATTGCCGCCGTCATTGTCAGGATTTCCGTCTGTGAAACCGGCGGTATCCTTTACAAATGTTGTGATGATGAGAACCGCGTTCTTTGCCTTTTTCGCATTTCCTTCCGGCAGGATTTCATGGCGGATTTCCGCGTACTTTCCGGAAGTGACAACATAGCATCTCGCGGTCTGGCTGTTTTTCCAGGACGGTGCCGCCTGGGCGGTGCGCAGAACCTTCTCAATCAGCTCTGCCGGGACGCTTTTTTCTGCGTAGGAACGGATGGACTGTCTTTCTTTTGTCAGCTTTTCAAATTCCATAAAACCTCCTCATATACACCTGAATCGTAGCACAATCAGCTGTTTTTTATGCTGTTGATGATACCGCAGGCCGGCGCACTGATATAATTAATTCAGAACAGTGAGGAAAAAATCATGAATAATATCGAGAAAGTTTACGCAGCCATCCGCAGCAATCCCGAACTGCTTGACCGTATTTTTGAAGAAGAGAATAAAACTCCTCTGACAAGAGCCCTGCCCTGGAACAATACTGAGAACAGCCAGATCAGGGAGATTCTCGGCAGTGAGGTCAGCGAGCAGGATGTCCGCGACACACTGGATGAGCTTGAAGGCAACCAGATCGTCCAGCTCTACCGCCAGTCCGAAGGTGCGATCGACGCCAAGGAACTCATGGGCTATGTCGATGATCTCGCCGGCACAAAGGCAAATGCAGAGACACCGGCGCTCAGAGCGCTCTTTGACGGAAAGCTGCAGCTGAAGGAAATCATCCTGATCGTCCTGCTGATGAAGCTCTTCAAGAAAAAGCAGCAGGCCCAGCCTGCCTACACCGGCAACAATCTTCTCAACGCACTGCTCGGCACCCAGACCCAGCAGCAGCCCTCCATCACAAACAACCTGTTCAGCAGTCTGTTCGGCAGCGGCCAGCAGACCCAGAACTTCGGCTATACAAACCTGTATCCGAACAATAATTCCAACTCCCTGCTGAACCTGTTCGGACTCGGTTCCGCAAACAGCAGCTACAACAATAACTACGGAACACTCAACAATTTCCTTTCCGGAAACAATCTGAGCCAGCCCGGCATGTCACAGCTGTACAATCTGCTCAACCAGCATTCAAATACAGGTGTTTACAGCAATGGCCAGGTTTCCGTCAATTCCCTCTTCTCCATTCTCAACGCGCTGCTGCGCGGCTGACCCGCATCCGTTAAATAAGCCGTCTCTGATCCGGTCAGAGGCGGCTTTTCATGTTCTGCGGATATCGAGAATGTCTTCCAGGGGGATTGTCAGGCCGGTGTCTGTCTTCAGGAAGTTATTCCCGGTTTTCCTGATCCTGCATGTTTCGGTGCGGATATCGCCGCCCTCCTTGAGATCATCCATAACATAATAAACAATTGTGACTTCAGAGGGATCTGTGATCAGTTCACGCATCGTGCGGTCAAGCTGTTCCTTCTGCTCTTCCGAGAGCTCAGGCTTTTCTTTTGTCAGCCGGGCAGTTTCCTTAATCGCGTCATCATAACCGGTCAGGGCTGCGAACGGGGAAAACTGGGCTGCCCTTGAATCCCGGGAAGAACGGGGATGTTTTTTTGACACAGGCCGGGGCATATACAGCAGGTCGCCGTAAAGCCTTTCCGCTTCTTCAGCGGCGGCTTTCATTTCCTCAGGAAGCGAATCATGGGTCAGTCTGCTCATGCCTTGTGCCCTCCGATCTGTCTGTTGCGCTCACGGCCGGTCGCCCCGTCCTGCAGGCTGGTTCCTTTGAGAACGGAGTTTTTGCCGAACTTTTTCTGGATTTCAATGATCGCGTTCTGGACCCGGTTTTCTTTTTCACGCTCCTGCTGATCTTCTTTTTCTTTCTCTTCACTGACGGCCGGCGCGAACAGATTCATCTGTTCATAGGATTCCTGTTCTTTTGCCAGATCCCTGCTGATGACATCGATGGCAGTCACGGTAATCCGCCTGACACTGATTGTCGGATCGCAGATCTCATCATAGAGTTTCAGCACCGCGTCGGTGATCAGCTTTGATGAATCTGTTTTCATCTTCATCCTGGCGGTTCCGTGTGCTCCTTTGGGCACGGTTCTCCCGTACCAGTCCTGTTTCACTTCACCGCTGTATTCATCGTCAAGGGATGAACGGTCATAGCCGATGGTCAGGACGACGGCGTCTGTCAGAAGCCCGTGGGACACCAGCTGAAGCACAAGGGAGTCTGTCATTTCCCTGACGATTACCCTTGCTTTGGCGCATGAATACGGGCTCATCAGAACCTGGCCGCTGCCGATGGAATTGGAAGCCGGTTTATACGCCTTGATTTCAGAGATCAGGGTATCTTCATACCCGAAGGCATGGTCAATCAGGAACTCGGCATTGACGCCGAAGAGTTTATAGAGCAGATCTTCATTTTCAACCGCGCACCTGGCCACGTCGCCCATCGTATACATGCCGTTGGCCTCAAGTTTTTTGCGGTAGCCCCTGCCCACCCGCCAGAAATCGGTCAGCGGCTGATGGGTCCAGAGATAGCGGCGGTAGTCTTCTTCATTCAGCTCCGCGATGCGCACGCCGTCTTCATCCGCCGGCATGTGCTTGGCAACAATGTCCATCGCCACTTTGGCCAGATACATGTTGGGGCCGATGCCCGCAGTCGCGGTGATTCCGGTCAGGGCCAGCACGTCGCGGATCATTGTGACAGCCAGTTCATGCGCTGTCATATTGTAGGTTTTCAGATATCCGGTAACGTCCATGAACACTTCATCGATGGAATAGACATGAATGTCTTCCGGGGCGATGTATTTCAGATAGGCGCTGTAAACCTTTGAGCTGTATTCGATGTACATTGCCATCCGCGGCACCGCTGCCAGATAGCTGAGTTCCAGATATGGATTCTCCTTCAGCTCAGCGGCGTCGATGGATGAGCCTGTAAATGGTTCGAAACGGATCGCCTCCCGGCGCTGGCGGTTGATTTCCCTGACCTTCTGGACAACCACATAAAGACGGGCCCGGCCCGGGATTCCATAGGCTTTCAGCGCAGGCGAAACAGCCAGACAGATTGTCTTATCCGTCCGGCTGGTATCAGCGACCACAAGATTTGCGCGCAGCGGATCAAGTCCCCTCTGCTGGCACTCAACGCTGGCATAGAACGACTTGAGGTCTATGGCAATGTAAGTGCGTTCTCTTTCCATCGTTTATTATTTCTGCGGAATCAGTCCGCTGTTGAAGCTCTGTCTTCTCTTCCTGCCCAGCAGGAACAGACCGGTGGCGGTCACGCTGAGCTCCGGCTGTCTGGCCGGATTGGCAGCGTTGTCACGGATGTATGCCCTGCCCTCGACAAGAACACGGTCTCCCTCTGAAAACTCGTAGGCTTCATCTGCCCGCCAGTCCCTGGCGGTATAGCTGATGATATCGGTGGCGCCATCCTCTTCATTGTAGGAATGGTACCAGATCCTGCTGTTGGTTTCTTTCAGCAGGACAGCAATCTTTTTATCAACGCCGCGGACAGTCAGGCGGCCGAACGCCATCTTTTTATCCTGCCCGGTTCCCAGATCTGTTCTGATTCTGGCGACGCCGTCAGCTTCGATTGTGCCGATCATGGTGATGTGATAGCAGATCACCTCACCGTTTTTATCACGGATGGATTCAAAGGAAAAATAATCTTTCATCGTGTCAGTGCCTCTCGTATGATTTTGAAATATTCCGGTTGTTTACATCTTTTCCGCCAGAGCGATCATGCGCCTGACGATTTTCTGCGGCCAGCCTTCCTTCAGCCGCTGATCAAAGGCATTGTCAAACCAGTAATCCTCTCTCAGCAGCATTGTTAACAGTGCCCCGCAGTGTTCAAGGTCCGCCTCTTCAAGCCGCGCAAGCTCCGCTTCCGGATCAATGGGCTTTGAAAAATAGCGGCTGTCGTCAATGATCATGAGCCCCAGTGTTTTCAGGGCTGAGTAATACATATCCATCCTGAGCGGATGGTATTCGATCAGGTTGTCCAGGACAAACAGGAGATCGTCCCGGCTGTATTTTTTATTCGCCATCGGTTGTTTCAGAAGCCTCTTCGGCAGGCTGCTCAGCCGGTTCTTCAGCGGGTGCCGCTGACGGCTTCAGCCATGCCATGTATGCGTCCAGATAATCCTCTGTTCCGTAATAGTGGCCCTGATCGACGGTATGTTCTGTAACTTCTGCGCCGGCGCCGCGGGCAGCTTCGATATAATCCCTGGCGCTGTCCGGCGGTACGAGTCTGTCCTTTGTTCCGTAGCTGACAAACTGGCGGATGTCAGCGGAGTTGAACTGTTTTGTCAGGTCGGTTTCTTCCAGCAGGGCTGTGCGTTCTTCCACGCTGCGGACAGTCTCGGAATTGTAGTGGGCAAACAGCAGCGGCACGTTTTTGTAATAGTTCATAAACGGATAAATCATTGCCGCGCCTGCGACCCGGTCGCTGGCGCCGTCAGTCCCGTCGCCTGTGTAGCCTTCCGGCAGCAGGCTTGTGCCCATGTATTTGTTGATATAGGCTGCCGCCAGGTTGCCGCCGGCGCCGAAGCCGAGCAGGCTGACATTGTCGGCGCTGTAGCCGTAGCTGTCAGCGTGGGCCCTGACCCAGCGGACGCCTCTCTGCAGATCCATTTCCGCGATCGGAGCGGGATACGGGTTGGCCCTGTACCAGAGGACAAACGCGCTGATGCCGCGCTCGTTGAGCGCTTTTGCGATCACGGCGCCTTCATCGTCTTTTCCCTCGTTGGAGCGAATCGCATAGCCGCCGCCCGGAATGATCAGCACAGCGTCACTGGAGCCTTCCACGACATAAGGAATCACAAACGGTTCGTCATTGTAAAGGATGGAGTCATATTCCCCTTCGATGCCGTGTGTATATGTATATGTGTCGATGATGTTGAGAACATCAGCATATTTGTCGGAAGCCACCGCCTTTTCAAAACGGAGCCTGGCCACCGGTACCGGCGGTTCGGAATCAACTTCCATATAATCCATCTTTGAAACAAGATCATTGCCCGGAATCACATTTCCCCAGATATTGATATGTTCCTTGACATCGGCAATCGGCCTGCCTTCATCGTTGCCGAGCGGGTTGATCATAAAGAGCGCGGCTCCGATGACGCCGGAGAGAACTACGCATGTCGCAATGATTCCCAGGATTCTCAGGATCTTGCCGTACCATGGCCTGTCTTCCCAGTCGGGCCCGGTAAAGAATGTCACAATAAAAAGCAGAATTGCGCCGATTCCCATCACTGCCATCCACAATTTGGTGTTCAGTGTGAAAACCATCTGATAAAGACCGCCGGCGATCATGGCCAGCGATACGATCAATCCGATTAACCGTTTCATTTTAATTCCCCTTCAAGCAATACGGAAAAGTAACTCCCTGTTATCTTTTTTCAATCATTTTTAATCATAAACCCAGAAAAACAATCAAACAAGAGAGTTGACTTTTATTCAACACTCTTTAAGGCCTCTACCGGATCCACCGCGTCCAGGATGCGGTCGCAGAAGAGACTGACACACACGGCAAACAGGACTGTCAGCCCGGCGGCAATCAGATAGCTCTTCAGATGCAGTGATACAGCCAGGTAGATGGAAGGCAGATTGAGGATTGCCGTCAGCGTCTGGGCAAATGCCCAGCCAAGGGGAATCCCGGTCAGAAGACCGATGAAAGTCAGGATGAATGTTTCCTTGTCAATGTAGATATGCACTTCATTGTCAAAGAAGCCGAGAACCTTGATCGTCGCGATCTCCCTTGTTCTTTCGGAAACATTGATCGAGGAAAGCGTAAACAGGACCACAAACGCCAGGGCAGCCGACATGAGGATGACGATATAGACAACCGCGTTGATCAGCCGGAAAGCCATGGAGAACTGTTCCACCATTTCGTCCGTCGCCAGCACGCTCATCATTTTCGGCTGTTCCTTCAGGATTCCGGCGTAGGCTGAAGCGTCTGCCCCCTCCTTCAGGTTGACCAGCATTGCATTGGACGTGTAGTCGCTGAAATACCGTTCATAGCAGGAACGGCTCATGAATACATAATTGCCGAGATAGTTCTGGACCAGGGCCGACACTTTCAGATCCGCCGTCTGCAGGTCAGCCAGCTGCAGGGTGACCGTGTCAGAGTCGCTGAAGCCGAGGATCGAACCGGCATTGAGGGTGACAAAGACCGTGTCATTCTTCAGCTCAAGTTCTTTTCCGTTTCTGTTCCGGAATGAGAAATAGTCATGCGTATCTGTGCTGTCTTCGAGCACGATCAGCTGCAGGCTTTCGCTCCGCGCGCTGATGGCGGAAATCCGGGCCGAGGTGATCATGGCATCCGCGTATTCTTCTGTATCCCTGTGGGTTCTGACAGCTTCGCTCAGGCCTTCATGATCGTCATCGCGGGCGACCGCCATGATGTCATAGAAGAATGTCTGCTCATACTGGCGCGGCATAAGGTCATGAACCGAATCGCCGATCGCGAAGCCGAACAGAAGAAGCGCCATACAGCCGGCAATGCCGAAGATCGTCATCAGCATTCTCTTTTTATAGCGGAACAGATTGCGGGATGTGACCTTGTCCAGGAATGACAGCCGGTTCCAAAGAGGCGTGATCCGCTCAAGAAAGACACGGGAGCCGGCCCTGGGCGCCTTGGGCCGCATCAGGGCTGCCGGCACCTGGCGCAGCTCACTGGCCGATGCGAACGCCGCCGCCCCGAGGATCGCGATCATGAAAATCAAGGGTCCGCCCAGTCCGTAGAGCGGCAGGAATGTCAGCTGATAGGACGGCAGCAGATACATGATCGAAAAGATCGAAAAAATAAACAGGGGCAGCGCGATAAATGCCATGGCGGTTCCCAGCAGAGAACCGATAATGACGGCGCCTGCCGCGTAGACCAGATATTTGCGCACAATTTCCAGATCTGTATAGCCGAGTGATTTATAGGTGCCGATCAGGCCCCTTTCCTCCTCCACCATGCGGGTGATCGTTGTCAATGAAATCAGTACCGCGACGATCAGGAAGACAATGGGAAAAACGGTTCCGATCGATTCGATGGAGCCGGCGTCGGAATCGATATTCGCGTAGCCGCTCATCGCCATTCTGTCCTGGATATACCAGGCGGCCGTATCGATTTCCTCAATGGTTTTATAGGCGTCGGCGATCTGTTCCTCCGCTTCCTTCTTCCCTTTTTCAAACTCTTCCCAGCCCTCGTCAAGCTCCTTTTTTCCATCCAGAAGCTTGCGGTAGCCTTCCTGGATCTGCCTGAGGGCGTCGTCCAGCTGGGCCAGGGTCATCACCCGGTTCGCGTTAAGCGCCGCCTGGCCTTCATTGAGCTGCCGCTCACCGGCAGCCAGCTGTTCTTCGCCATAGGCAATTCCGTCCCGGATCTGCCGGATACCGTCATCGATGGCCGCTGCTGTATCGTCAATTTCATCTTCATGAACGCCGTTGGCCTCCAGCTGCGAAGTGATGTCCAGCCGCAGGGAAACCAGTTCCTCCCTGGTGCTTTTCAGTTTTTCAACCGCCTGGTTCCATGTTGAGATCAGTTCGCCGACGGTCTCCGGTTCTTCGGTTCCCGCCGCATCTGCCAGCAGCGCCGGCATTTCCCTGATCTGTTCAGTGTATTCAGAGAAGTCTTCCTCCCCGGTCATCGTTTCCGCCATGGTCCGGACCGTCTGATATTCTTCCGAGGAAAACACTTCGTCACTGAAAGATGTGACACTGACAGCCAGGTCATAGGTGTCCAGCAGATTCTGCACAGTTTCAACCGGTGCCAGGGGGCTGTATTTTTCCAGTGTTTCCAGAAGCGCCTGGTACGGCAGTTCTGTTTCTTCAAGAAGGGTTTCCCCGTCAAGCAGCCGCATGGCCTCAATCAGTTCAGCTGTTTCCGGATCATTCAGGACGGCTTCATCGGCTTCCAGCTGTGTCTCTGCCTCATCGAGAGCTTCAAAGATTTCCGATGGATCAATGTCTTCCGGAACCAGGCCGCTTTCCTGCAGCCTTGTGACTAGATCCGTCACTTCATCCAGCGTGTTGAAAAGATCCTCCAGCCTTGTATCCTCCGGGAGCCTTTCGAGAACGCTGATCAGCAGACGCATTTCTTCTGAATCCAGCTGTTCAAGACCTTCGTCAATCTGCGCAATGCCTTCATCGATCTGACGCAGGCCTTCCTTCGCTTCCAGCAGCTGCTGTTTCTTCTGTTCCAGGTCTTCGATCTGTTTTAAAAGATCTGCTTTTGTCTTTGCGAAGTTTGCTTTTTCCCGTTCCAGCTTCGCCCGGTTTTCATCAATCAGGCGCTGGGCGTCGGCCAGTGCTTTCTCGGCGGCTGCCCGGCCCCGGATCAGCAGTTCATTGTTTTCATCCAGTTCCTTTTTGCCGTCTTCATATTCCTTCTGGGCGTCCTGGAGTTTCTTCCTGGCTTCCTCAAGCTCTTTGAGGATCTCTTCCTCCGCCTCCCTGACTTTTTCTTCCGCTTCCCGGCGGATTCTTTCGGTCCTGGCTTTTTCCCTGTCCTTCTGGATTTCCTTTTCGATCCTTGTTTTCAGTTCTTCTGTTTTCTCTTTGTACGAATCCGAAAAACAGTCCAGGTCCACGGTGTCTTCCGCCCGCAGAAGAACGGAAGTATAGACATCGCTTTCCACTGCCGTATCGGGGATGAAAACCGTGTCGGAGCGGATCGCCGCATCCCGGTAGGCAACCGAGCCGAAAGGATTGTTGATATCGGTGACGTCCGTGACAACGCCGGTGATCCGGTATGTTTTGACGGGGAAGTTCTCGGTTTCCTCTTCCCCTTCTTTTTCCTCAATGGTGATCAGGTCGCCGACGGCAGCCCCGGCATCCTTGCCATAGCGCTCGGTGATGGCCGCTTCGTCTTTCTTTTCCGGCAGCCGGCCCCCGATCAGATACGGTTTGTCGAGATCGTCCATCCTGAACGATGTCAGGGCTATGGTCAGCTCGCTGTCATTGCATGCGGCTGTGACTTCTTCCGAATACCGGACACTGACGTCAGCCACGCCCTCGAGATTCTCAAGCGCTCTGATATCCTCCTCATCAAAACCGAGGGTGGAAAGGATCAGCAGGTCATGGAGGTCCTGGGCATCAAAAAAACGGTCTGCAGAATACCGCAGATCTGCACAGGCCGCCTTGAGTCCCGAAAACATCATCACGCCGAGGGCGGTGATGACCATGATGGACAGAAACCTTCTTCTGCCTTTCAGGATTGTGCGGATAATATCACTTCTGTAGGCATTATCCTTTTTCACCATTCTATCTCCTGGATCGGCCGGGGATCCGGATTGACTTTCATTGAGATGACCTTTCCGTTTTTGAAACGGATCAGGCGGTCGGCCATATCGGCAAGAGCGGAGTTATGGGTGATGATCAGCACCGTGATTCCGTCTTTGCGGCATGTGTCCTGCAGGATCTGAAGAACCTGCTTGCCGGTCTGGTAGTCCAGGGCGCCGGTCGGCTCATCGCATAAAAGCAGCTTGGGATTCTTGGCAATCGCCCGGGCAATCGAGACGCGCTGCTGTTCGCCGCCGGAAAGCTGGGACGGGAAATTTCCGGTTCTTGCCCCGAGGCCCACCTTTTCAAGGGTCTGGCGCGGATCGAGATGATCGTCACAGACCTGTACCGCCAGTTCCACATTTTCAAGCGCGGTCAGATTGGGCACGAGATTGTAAAACTGGAAAACAAAGCCGATATCATGGCGCCGGTAGGCGACAAGCTGTTTCTTTTTCAGTTCCGTGATATCGGTGCCGTCAACCCGGACACTGCCCTTTGTGGCCCGGTCCATTCCGCCCAGGATATTGAGGGCGGTTGTCTTGCCGGCGCCGGAGGAACCTAAAATAACGGCGAGCTCACCCTTTTCCACGATGAAATCCGCGTCGTCAAGGGCTTTGATGACCGCTTCGCCGCTGCCGTATTCTTTATACACATGTGAAAACTCAATATAGGCCATAACTGTTCCCACTCAAATGATAAAAAGAACAAATTAGTTGATCAATGAACACATTTTCCGATTCTGTCAAATTTGAATTCAACACACTGTCGCATTATAATGGCTTCATGAACAAAAGACCGGAAATCACAGATCAGACCAGAAACAACCTGCGCGAGGCTTTCTGGACGCTTTATCAGAAAAACCCTGTTTCCCGGATTACGGTGAAACAGATCACTGACCTTGCCGGTTACAACCGGGCCACCTTCTATCACTACTACAGCGATGTGTATCAGCTTCTGGAGAGTGAGGAACAGGCCCTGCTGTCAGAAATAGGCAAGCTTTTCAAAGCGGCTGAAAAAGGCGCCCTGGAGGGTGACCTGAGTCAGCAGATCGCTCCCCTTCTGGAAGTGCTGGTCACCAACAACCGCTACGCCAGCGCCCTGCTTTCGGACCATGGCGATCCGTCTTTTGTCAGCAGCCTCAAGGAAATGATATGGCCGTTTATCAGCCGGTTCTTTGTGACCGTGGATGACATGAGCCCCTATGAGGCAAACCTGGTCAAAGAGTACTGTATGTCAGCCGTCTTCGGCACTGTCCGCTGCTGGCTGAATGATCCCCGGATCGACATCAGCACCCTGATTGATCTGCTCGTCGGCCAGATTCAGCGCCGGCCGTGAGTTAAAAACAGCATGAAATGACATGTGGAACTATAATAGTGAGGAAGGAGTTTACCATGGAATTCAGAAACAAGAAAATACTGGTGATCGGACTGGCCCGCAGCGGACTTGCGGCGATCAGGCTTCTGCACGAGATCGGCGTCACCGATATCACCCTGACAGAACAGAAGGAAGTCAAAGAACGTGAGTGGCTCGAAAGCATCGGCGTCACGATTCTGCCCCAGAGCGACGAGGTCTTCTCACGTCCTTACGATATTGTCATCAAGAACCCGGGCGTTCCGCCCATCTCCCCCTTTATCCGCAGATTCAAGGACAGGGGTGTTCCCGTCATCACCGAAATCGAGCTGGCTGTGCAGACCGCAAAGCCCCAGCATTACATCGGCATCACCGGCACCAACGGCAAGACAACCACAACCACGCTTGTATATGAAATGCTGAAGAAGGCGTTCGGTGACAAAGCCCATGTCGGCGGCAACATCGGCATCCCGCTGTGCGAGGTTGTCCTGGAAAACAACCTGCTCAACGAGGAAGGCCACTACATTTCCCTTGAGCTGTCGAACATGCAGCTGATCGACACGGTTGACCTGAGACCGGAAATTGCGACCATTGTCAACCTGACCCCGGACCATGTCGACTTTATGGGCGGTCTGGACAATTATTACTATTCCAAGACACGGATCTACAAGAACATGCGGGATCATGACCTCTTTATCCTCAACGCGGATGATCCTGTTGTGGCCGACTATACTGCCAGATACCCTGTTCATTGTGAAACATTCACTTTCTCACTGGAAAGAACAGATACCGACGCGTATATGAAGGACGGCTGGATGTATGTCAGCGGCGAGCCGCTGCTCGAGCTTGACAGAATCACCCTGCCCGGCCTGCACAACAAACAGAACATCATGATCGCCGTCAGCGCCTGCCGCAGAATCGGCGTCCCCGACGCCATGATCAGGGAAGTGATTTATTCCTTCCGGGGCGTTGAGCACAGAATCGAATTTGTCCGTGAGCTGAACGGCGTCAGATATTACAACGACTCCAAGGGAACCAACACCGACGCGACCATTACCGCCCTCAAGGCATTCGACAAGGGTGTCATCCTGCTGGTAGGAGGCTTTGAAAAAGGCCTGTCGATGGATGAGATGAAAAAGTATCTCGGCTGTGTCAAACAGGTCATCGGCTTCGGCGCCTCCGGCCCGAGAATTGCCGGCGACCTCGTTGGTGACAGGGCAATTGTCGTCAATGATCTGCAGGAGGCTGTCGCGGAAGCGGTCAGATGCGCTGAAAGCGGCGATGTTGTCCTGCTCTCCCCGACAACATCTTCCTTTGACCAGTATTCCTGCTTCGAGGAAAGAGGCGAGCATTTCAAGAGGATCGTCAATTCATTATGAAAGACAGAAACGCCTATATCGGGGTCTTTGACTCCGGCGCCGGCGGACTGACGGTCGTCAGACATATCATGGAGCTGATGCCCAATGAGAATATCCTCTATTTCGGCGATACGGCGCATCTGCCATACGGCAATAAGACTGACAGGCAGATCAAGGAATATGCCACCAATGACGTGGCTTTCCTGAACGGCTTTCCGCTCAAGAGTCTTGTCATCGCCTGCAACACGGCCGACTCGGTTGCCCGCACCACGCTGATCAAGGAATTTGACCTGCCGATCTACGGGGTCATTGATCCGGCTTCCAGAGCGGCGGCAAAGGCGACTGAAAACGGAAAGATCGGAATCATGGCGACAAAGGCAACGGTCCGCTCCGACGCCTATGCCCAGGCGATCCGCCGGTACAGAAAGGACGCCCGGGTTTATTCCCTGGCCTGTCCCCTGCTGGTGCCGCTGGTTGAAAACAGAAGATATAAAAAAGAGGATCCGGTTGTCACCATCATCCTCAAAGAATATCTCGATCAGCTGACATGCCACGGCATTGACACGCTGGTGCTGGGCTGCACCCACTACCCGCTGCTGATGGACGCCGTGCAGAGCCTTGTGCCTGATCTGAAAATCATCTCCAGCTCTTACGAAGCCGCTCTGTCTCTCAAAACCAGTCTTGAAAGAATGAAGCAGCTCAATGAGGGACCCGGCTCAAGAACCCGCTTCTATGTTTCCGACGACGCGGAAGCGTTCCGCGAAAACGCCTCCGTCTTTCTCAATTACAAACTCGGCGATGAAGTCGAGCAGGTTTCCGTTTAGCCATATGAAAAGCCAGTCACGCAGGCTGGCTTTTTCTTTGAACTATCTCTTGTCGTGATCGACAAATTCGAGGATGATCACCGCCGCAAGAGCGAAGATCACTGTCATGATCAGGATCATTGTCCAGCAGTGGATGATGTTTTCC
>JAUNJW010000125.1 GCA_030533035.1 Erysipelotrichaceae bacterium | reverse complement strand
GAATACTTGTCAGTCGGAATCCGCACCGTTGTATACAGGGCCCAGAGTTTCTTTGTTTCGCTGCCTGTATAGTAGCTGCCCTCTTCGTATTCTTCCTCCGATTCAATCAGACCGTTATATTCACGGACCAGGGCTCTGAGTTTTGAAGCGCTGTCCTCATAGTCCTTTGTCTGGATGTTGAGCGATCCGCGGTATACCAGCTTTTCCCCGGTTTCCTGCGCATTGGAATTATCCGGGGAAATGGTTCCGTTTCCGGCGCCTGTATAGTCATATTCCGCGGTCTCTTCAGTCTTGGCGTTATCTGAATCGGATGCATAGGCCGGGCTTTCCGCCATGTAGCCTGAATTGTAATATGCCGAGTCGGCGCTGCCCGCGGCTTTGCCGCAGCCTGCCAGCCAGACGGCTGCCGCCAGTAAAAGGAATGTTCCTTTTGTTTTTTTACTCCATGTCATCTGCATTCTGCAGATGGAAGATATAGGTTATTCCGGGTTCGGGTTCAAAGTTCAGGATTTCATCCTTGCTCATGAGAATTGTCTCAGGTTCCTCTGCTTCGCCGCTGTAATCACTTGCGCCGGCGGTTTCCGTGTCTTCCCGGGCTGCCGCGTCGGCGGTGACAGCAGTTTCAATTGTGACAGGAACCAATGTTTCTGATCCTACTGTTTCCAGATAAGCGAGCAGATCTTCATCGTAGAGAACCTGATCCGTGATTCCGTCACTGATGCTTTCCTCTGACTTGGCGGAATCTGCCTCATACATCCCGTTGAACGCCGGGGCTGCGGATCCGGATCCCATTTTCGGCATATTGATAAACACCGCGAAAATCAATGAGAAGACAGCCGCGAAGGCCAGCAAAGGCTTCCACGAGAATACGCTTCTTGTTTCTTCTTCACTCTGTTTCAGATATGACTCATCGATATAAGACATCGCTTCCATCACAGCTTCCGACAGTTTCACAGCCATCCCTCCTTTCCCAGATGTTCCTTCAGCCGGCTGCGTGTGCGGCTGAGGATGACATTCACATTTGCCTCATTCATTCCATAGCGCTCAGCGATCTGCTTTCCGCTTTCCAGATAGAAATATCTTCTGATAAAGATATTCCTGTCTTTTTCCTTCAGTGAGCCAAGGAACCTGTTCGGTTCCTGCGCCAGTTCCTTTGCCGCGAACTCTTTTTCCGGATCATTCTGATCTGAAAGAACATTTTCAAGTTCCTCCAGAGCGGTTTCGTATTTTCCGCCGCCCCGCTTCTCCCTTGTGTTTGCCCTGAGCCTGTTCATCGCGAACCCCCTGGTGATTTTGGCAAGAAAGAATTTCAGAAGCTTCGGCCTCTGGGGCGGAATGAGTTCCCATGTTTTCCGCCAGGTGTCATTGACACATTCCTGGGAATCTTCATTGTCGAAAAGGATGTTCCAGGCCACGGTGTAGCAGTAATGGCCGTATTTCTGATCGGTTTCACGGATGGCGGATTCATCTCTGCTGAAATAAAGATCAATGATCCCGGTATCTTCCATCTTTCCTCCCTTCACCCATACAGGTGTCCGTATGATCGGAATTCTAACAAAAAAAGTATGACATTTTCTGTCATACCTGTGTACTCTGATTCATCTCAGATTTGTTTTTTCCTCTGAGCAGCAGATAAATGCCTGTCAGGAAAACAAACAGAGCGATGAACTGGGATGTGGAGAGCACTCCCACAAACCCGCGGTTGATGTCGCCTCGGATAAACTCGATCATAAACCTGCCGACACTGTAGAGGATCAGGTACATGGCACCGGTGTTTTCCGGATGTTTTCCCTTTTCCACATTGCGGTACAGCAGCGCGAAGATGATGAAGTCTCCGGCCGACATGATCAGCTGGGTCGGGATCACCGGATGGCCCACCGGGCACAGAGAATTCACCGGGAAGCTGACGCCGAGCACATTTGATTCGATTCCATAGCAGCAGCCGGCAAAGAAGCAGCCGATCCGGCCGAAACCCTGGGCCAGTGCCACGCACGGGATCAGGGTGTTGAGATGCTTCATAAAATCCCAGCCGTATTTCCGGCACCAGAGCCAGGCGCCGAAGATGCCGCCGAGCACGCCGCCGTAAACCACCCAGCCGCCGCTGCCAAGCACGGAAAGCGGATCTGCCAGGAACTGATCGAAGACGGTGATGCAGTAAAGCACTTTGGAACAGGCGTAGCCGAAAATGATGACAAAGAAGATCATTGAATCGATTCTTTCTTCATCCAAGCCATGATTCCTTGCCAGTTTTTCCGCCAGCCAGAAGGCAGCCAGAATACCGATGGCAATCATGACGCCATATCCGTGAACGGTCACAGGACCGATCGTAAACCAGTCGTTATACATATCTTTTCACTCCGTGGTTCTTATTTTAATCAAATCACGGGAAAAGGCAAAAGATATTACTCTTCGTCCTCAGCCTGCACATCGATGACAGTTTCTTCCTGAGGCGGCTCAGGAATCACAACGGCGATATTGCCGTCCCGGAAGTCATTGACAAAGCGGTGGAATTTGCTGGTCAGCAGGAAGATCGTGATCAGGTCGCTGAGACCGCAGTAAACCAGGCCGCCGCCGATCGTCCGGAAAATGAGTTCCTGGGTTTTGACCGGGCTTAAGACAAACATGATCACAAAGCCGAGAATGATGGACACCAGGCCGAGGCCGCCATACCACCATGCCTTGTCATAATGAATTCTCAGTGCGACTACACAGCGCTGCAGCTTGATAAAGCCGCTCAGCACGATTAACATTCCCAGCACAACCGGGATCAGGTCAATGATCAGATCCTTTTTGACCATGATCAGAATCCCCGCGATCAGGGCCATGACGCCTCTGATAAATTCATTCCTGAACAGACTGTCTTTCAGGTCGAGCAGGAAATACTGGGTCAGGCTGATGACGCCGTAAATACAGGCGCCGACGCCGACCAGATAACAGATGACATCCGAACTGAGGGCCGGGAAAATGATCAGCAGAACACCGGCTGCGATTTCAGCCAGGGCCAGGCCGACGGAAGTCCATTTGATTTGTTTGAGCATGTACTACCTCCCGCACGGATTTGTGCGCAATAACCAGAATATTAATTCCATTATAGCGGATCACACCACCCTTATGATGAGACATGTTAGTATTAATACATAAGTTAAGAGGATATTTTGTATGACTAAAATTTATGTTGCGACTCCTGTCGATGACAGCAGAAAACAGATTTTCACCTCACTGCCCGGCGCCGATGTGACTTTCATCGACCGCGCATCTGTCACATATGAAGATATAAAGGATGCTGAAGTGATTCTCGGCAACCTGCCGCTGGATCTTGTCTCAAAGCTGCCTGAGTTAAAATGGCTTCAGCTGGATTCCGCCGGTGCCAACAATTATTCTTCACTGCCAGCGCATATTCAGCTGACCAACGCTTCCGGCGCATATGGAACGGCGATCTCCGAACATATGATCGGCTGCGTTTTCATGGTTATGAAGAACCTGGCCAGATATCTTGATATCCAGAAGGAACACGAATTCACCAATCTCGGTTCCGTGAATACGGTCTCTTCCAGCAAGGTGCTCAGTGTCGGGATGGGCGATATCGGCTCTTCCTTTGCAAAGAAGATGAATGCCCTCGGCGCGGAAGTCTACGGCGTCAGAAGACGCGTCCATGAAACGCCTGATTATGTTAAGGCAATGTATACAATGGACACCATGGATGAGATCATCAGCGAGTGCGACGTTGTCGCCCTTTCCCTGCCGGAGACAGCGGAAACCATTCACCTTTTTGATGAAGCCAGGCTGAGAAAGATGAAAAAGGGAGCCATCCTGGTCAATGTCGGCAGGGGCTCAGCCATCGTTACCGAAGACCTGCTGAAAATCATGAAGGAAGAACATCTTGCCGGCGCCTGCCTGGATGTGACGGATCCGGAACCGCTGCCGAAGAATCATCCGCTCTGGAATACAAAGCATGTCTATATCACGCCGCATATTTCAGGCCGCTTCAACGCTGCAGTCACCTATGACCTGGTGCTTGGCATTTTCAGGGACAACCTGCTCCGTTATCTGAACGGTGAGCCGCTTGAACACGTTGTGGACAGATCCATCGGCTACTGACAAACCAAAAGGGAACCCCGCGGGGTTCCCTGTTATTTTTATATTCCGCCCGGTGTCTTTGCACCGGTTTGACGTTGTATTTCACCCGATGGTTTTCCATCGGTTTGCCTTTATATTCCGCCCGGCAGAACCTGCCGGTTTGTCTTTGTATATCGCCCGATGGAGTCCATCGGTTTGGCTTTGTATTTCGCCTGATCATCAGAACCGATGATCAGTTGATCGCTGTATTCCGCCCGGATTTTTCAACCCGGTATTGCTTTCAGCACGATTGAATATAGCACTTTAAAAACACTTGTCAACATGTATTTCAAGAAAATTTTCTGGTAAGCGTTTTCTTTTTGAAAACAGCCTTTTTATGCGGTTTTTTCGCTGTACAATATCTTACTGGGAGGCACGTTATGGAGGATTTATTTGCCAGTGTATTCTTTCCGAAGCTGATTTACAACCTTGCCGCGATCCTGCTGATTGTGGCTTTGTGGAAGCTGAATACACACGTATACAGAAAACTGCTCAGGCCCGCCGAAAGCAATTCCCTGCGCATTTCAGTGCTCAGAACTGTTTATACGGCGGACAGATACGCGATCCTGCTGATGGGTGTTCTCACCCTGATGCAGATCAACGGAATCAACGTCACCTCAATCATCACCGGCCTGGGAATTGCCTCGGCAGTCATCGGCTTTGCCATCCAGGAACCGCTCAGGGATATCATCAACAGCCTGCAGATTGTCACCGACCGCTTCTTCAAAACAGGCGATGTTGTTGAATACAACGGGAAAACCGGTGTTGTCATCAGCTTCACGATCCGCTCAACCAAAATCCAGTTCCCGGACAGCGGCCAGATCCTGACCGTCTCAAACCGGAATATCACGGAAATCAGCGTGATGTCTGATACATGCGTACTTGACGTCCCGCTGCCCTATTCTCTTAAAACGGAAGAATCCGCTTCCTGTATGGAACAGATCAGCAGCCGGATCGAAAAGGAAACAGACGCTGTGTCCTGCAGCTACGCAGGCATTCAGGAATTTGCGGACAGCGCCATTATCCACCGTCTCATCATCACCGGAGACGCGGGCAGGCACCTGCAGATCAGACGTGACAGCCGCCGGATCATCGCCCTGGCACTGGAAGAAAACAATATTTCAATTCCCTTTAATCAGCTGGATGTGCATCTGGAAACACAGGAATGATTCAGTATGGATATTGAAATTCTACTTATACTTCAGCAGCTGCGCGACCGGCTGGGATATATGGGCGAGTGGATCGCGATCAATCTGTCCGACGCCCTTGCGGCCATCGCGATTGTGATTCCGTTTATCACATTCTGGTGTCTGAACAAAAAGCGCGGACAGCTGATGCTGGCGGTCTTCGCCGGCAGCCTGATGATCAACCAGATTCTCAAGCTGGCCTGTGCCGTTTACCGGCCATGGATCAAGGATGAAAGAGTGCAGCCGGGAAAAATGTCGCTGCGTTCAGCCACCGGCTATTCGTTTCCCTCAAGCCACACCCAGGTGGCAGCCACCGCCTATGGCGACCTGGGCATAGAAACCGCAAAGACCAGTAAGAAGATGAGCATCTTCTGGTTCTCGCTGATTCTGTGGGAAGGCTTCCTTAGAGTATTCCTCGGCGTCCATACGCCGCAGGATGTGCTGGTCGGCATGATCAGCGCCTTTGTGATGATTCCCGTCTGTTCCCGGGCATTCAGATGGCTGGCCCTGGACAGAAAAAGGGACATCTGGTTCGGTGCGGCCTGTACGGCTTTCACGGCTGTTTCCATTATCTGGGCGCTGAACAAGCCGTATCCGATGGATACCGTTAACGGCGTCCTGCTCGTCGATCCCGAAAACATGGTCAAAGACTTCATGCTGTCGTGCGGCCTGTCATACGGAATTGTCACGGGCGGCATTCTGGAACATACCTTCATCGGATTCGGCACAGAGTGTGAAAAAAAGCAGAAACTTCTGCGGGCTCTTATCGGACTGTCGGGCGCCGGCGTGATCTATTTGGCCACGCGTCTGAGTGTTCCGCTTCTCGGCGCTCTGTACAATTCCCTTTTCAGGGGATTCCTGATCGGCTTATGGGCGGTCTTTCTGACGCCGCTGATCTTTACAAAACTGGAAAAGAAAAACTGACCGGATATCACATATATGTGACTCTTCCGGTCAG
>JAUNJW010000353.1 GCA_030533035.1 Erysipelotrichaceae bacterium | reverse complement strand
ATGGAAGCGGAGGATTTCCCTATGGCACTCATCACAGGACAGCTGCAGCACAATCTTTTTCAGCTCAATGAAAATGACGGATTATATCTGAATGTCGACGCGTATCTGCTGGTCGGAAAGGACAGGGCGCTTCTGATCGATACCCTTCAGGAAACCGAAGAATTATATGAACGGGTCAGAAAGATCACTGACAAGCCGCTGGATGTTGCGATTTCACACGGCCATCCCGACCATGCCGGCAGAGGTCTGAAACAGTTCCATGACGCCGGAATTGACATCTGGATGGCAGAAGCGGACATTGCCGTATACAAAGATCTTTTCAATGGCGAATACCCGGCAGACTGGTTTTCCATTCTGGAAGACGGACAGCGGTTTGACCTTGGTGATCAGGTCATTGAAACCATTTTCCTGCCCGGGCATACGCCGGGAAGCGCTGTTTTCCTTGACGAAAAACAGCAGCGCCTGTTTTCTTCAGACGCCGCCGGTTCAGGTCTTTTCTGGATGCAGATACCGGGCTGCGTGCCTCTGCACGAATACCGCGAACATCTCGCATCGCTTGTCAAACGGATGGACAATTATCCGAAGCTGAGAGTTTACCCCGGCCACCGCTGGCAGTCGGATACCCAGCTGAATCTGCAGTATCTCCATGACACGCTGGATCTGACCGATATGATCCTGGCCGGAACAGACAACGGCACAGATCTGGAAATGCCGTATCACGGCACTGTGCTGCGCTACAGGGAATGTTCATACGGGATGATGAAGGGCTACTGCTACAATCCGGATAATCTTTAAAGTTCTTCCGCTTCAGGAAGTTTCAGGGCGTCAATCCTTTCGGAAAGGGCGCTCTTTCTGTCTTCGAAGAGAAGTCTGTCATTGTATTCGTAATACTTGTCACAGCCATGGACATAGATATATCTGGAAAGATCCGGACGGATTGTCATCTCGCTGACAAGAATGACGATCTCCTGGCCCTTCCCGAACGCTTCTTCCATGAAGGCAAAAGTATTTTCAAGAGAACTCTGTGCCTCCTGATTCCTTTCTTTCAGGGAATCCAGGCGGATGCGGAGTTCTTTTTTGACATTCTGCGGATCCAGAGAGGCGGCTTTGACAAGCTTTCCGTAGATCTTTGCCGCGGAAAGCGCCAGCAGAAGGTTTTCCTTCGTGTCTTCCCGCAGTGTTTTTTCTTTCCACTCCGCCAGTTTCTCACCAAGGGTTTCCGCATTGACTTCCGGCATGGCTCTGATTTCGGCGATGACAGTCTTCAGACAGTCTTCCCGGCGCAGGAGTGAGGATGTCTGTTCCTGCAGGGAATCCAGCAGCAGTGAGATCAGCGACAGCCGTTCATCAAACTTCGCGGCCATGGCTCTCCGGATGATTTCCTGCTCAGCCCTTCCGGCAAGGATCGTGTCAACCTGATAATCCGATCTGTACTTCCTGAACAGGTCATAATAATTGGCAAAATCAGAAGCGATCTGCTCGTCCTGGATATACTGGCCGACCAGCGCTCTGTCCACTGTCAGTTCATTCTCCTCATAAAGGGTGATCATTTTGCCGAGATCATCCCAGCCTCTGGCCGTCACAAAGCTCTTGCCGTCGACAGTCAGGGAGACCCGGTAGAAATACTGCGGCTTGATGGCCAGATAGGAAAGGATTGCCGGATGGATGCCTTCGGCGGCGGCGAATTCTTTCCAGACTTCATAATCCGGTTCCACTTCGATCTTCTTGAGACGGTCGAGCATCGCGATGTCAAACTCCCGGACAGAGTCATTGTATTCCGGCGGATTGCCGGCTGTGACCACGATCCAGCCCTCAGGCACACGGTGGCGGCCGAAGGTCTTGTACTGCAGGAACTGCAGCATTGACGGCGCCAGGGTTTCCGACACACAGTTGATTTCATCGAGGAAGAGAATTCCCTGTGAGCGGCCTGTCTTCTCCATCTCGTCATAGACGCTGGCCAGGATCTCACTCATCGTGTATTCAGAAACGCTGTACTTCTTTCCGCCGTATTCTTTCTCCGCGA
>JAUNJW010000008.1 GCA_030533035.1 Erysipelotrichaceae bacterium | reverse complement strand
TGTTCGACGGTTCCTACCATCCTGTAGACTCCAAGGAAGTTGCCTTCAAGGAAGCTGCGAGACTCGCATACAACAAGGCTATGCCGAATGCCAAGCCGGCTCTGCTCGAACCGATCGGCAAGGTTACAGTCATCGCTCCGGAAGAATACACAGGTACTCTGATGGGCGACATCACAAAGAGACGCGGTCTCATCATGGATATGGCTGTCAATGATGAAGGCGACCAGGTCATCCACGCTGAAGTTCCTGTCGCTGAAATGCTGACATACGCAAACGAACTGCGTGCCATGACCCAGGGCAGAGGCAGATATGTCATGGCCTTCGACAGATACCAGACAGCACCGAAGGAAGTCGCTGACAAGGTCATCGCTGAAGCCAAGGCAAGACAGGCTGAATAATCTTTCAATCAGAATCAATACAATACAGGGGCCGCTCCGGCGGCCTCTGTTATTGCATTTGAAGGAACCATGTTCTAAAATAATTAAGCATTCCTGCCCGTGTGATGGAATTGGTAGACGTAGGAGACTCAAAATCTCCCGGTGGCGACACCGTGCCGGTTCGAGTCCGGCCACGGGCACCATATTCAGAAAGCGGTGTTGTTTATTTCAGACAACCGCCGCTTTTCATTTTTCAAAGGAAAACGGAAGGAGGCCGGCATGTATTGTTATGATCACGGAAACGGCAATGCCATTTACCGCACTGAGCCGGAAAACCAGAAACTGGATCCGCTGGCGGGCGTATGGACTGACGCACCGCTGCCGCCGCAGTATGAAATCATCCCGGATGAAGAGGCGGAAATGTATCTGTGTGCGCTGGAAACAGCGCGCAGAGCCCATAAAGGCCAGACTGACAAGGCAGGCAGAGATTACATTTCACATCCCGTGAAGGTGTCTTCCCTGACAAGAGGCTCCTTCGCGGCCGTTATTGGCGCTTTGCTGCATGACGTGATCGAAGACACAGAAGTCACTTATGAGGATCTGAAAAACCTCGGCATGAGCGAAAGGGTGCTGGCCTGCGTCGATTCGATGACCCACCGCGAAAATGAGACGCGGGAGGATTATATTGCCAGGATTGCGAAGAATTATGACGCGGTATGTGTCAAGCTGGCCGACCTGACCCATAACAGCGACCTTTCCAGAATCGCTGAACCCAGCCAGAAAGATTACAGGCGGGTTGAGCGCTACCGCCGGGAATTTGAATATCTGAGCTCTGTCCGCCGGGAAATGGAAGAAAGATTCAGCCGGCATTGCAGTGAGCCGCATGTCATCATCAGCCGCCAGGGACAGCAGTTCCTGGAAAAAGGGCAGATGTGGATGTATGCCAACAATGCGGTTTTCGCATCGGCTGACTGTCAGGACGGCGGTGTTGTCTGCATCCTTGGCCAGGATGGCACGTTCATCGCCAGGGGTTTCTATTCTTCATGCTCGCATGTGACAGTCAGGATCCTGAGCCGTGATGAAAATGAGCTGATTGACCGCGAATTCTTCCGCCTTAGAATCCGGGAAGCTGTATCCTTCCGGCGCACAGTTGAGAGAAATAATATCGGGTGCTGCCGGATGATCTTCTCCGAAGCCGACCGGCTGCCGGGTCTTGTCGCCGACCGCTACAATGACGTTCTTGTCACCCAGATCTCCAACATGGGCTTTGAGAAAATCAGGGACATGATCTATGAAATCCTCCTGGAGGAGATTTCAGGGGACGGCATTCCTGTCAAAGCTGTCTATGAAAGAAATGATATTCCTTCCCGCGCCAAGGAAGGCCTCGGGCAGTACACCGGTTTCTGGAACGGAACATCGGCCCAATGCCCGGCTGTGATTGAGGAAAACGGCCTGAAGCTGTATGTCGATTACATCAACGGCCAGAAGACAGGCTATTTCCTGGATCAGAAGTCCAACCGCCTTCTGGTCAGGAAAATGGCGTATGGCCATAAGGTTCTTGACTGCTTCACCCATACTGGCGGCTTTGCCCTCAACGCGGCAATGGGTGAAGCTGAGGAAGTCACGGCTGTCGACGTGTCGGCCGCGGCTCTTGAGCAGGGACTTGCCAACGCGAAGCTGAACCATCTGGAAAACAGAATGCGCTTTGTTCAGGCGGATGTGTTTGAGTATCTGGACAGTCTGGAGAAAGGGCAGTTTGACTTTATCATTCTTGATCCGCCGGCATTTACCAAATCCAGGAAAACCGTTCTCAAGGCCTACAACGGATACAAGCGGATCAACCGGCGGGCCATGGAGCTGCTGGCCGGCGGCGGGTACCTGGCAACCTGTTCCTGTTCAAGATATATGGAAACAGCCCTGTTTGAGCAGATGCTGAAAGAGGCCGCTGCCGAGGCCGGCGTGATTCTGCGCCAGGTGTCGGTGACCCAGCAGAACGCGGATCATCCGATCCTCTGGCTGATGGATGAAACATCCTATCTCAAGTTCTTTATTTTTCAGATTATCTGAAAATGAATGAAACAACATGTGAAACTGATTGTCGCTATTTTCAATCATTGTGCTATAATGTGACGAACCGCACACGGCGGAGGAAGAAGGAACCCAGTATGTATAGAGTGAAAACACTGAATAACATATCCGATACATGTTTTGAGATACTCAAGCCTTCCGAGTATACAGTCGGTGATGACGTGAAAAATCCCGACGCCATCTTTGTCAGAGCCTCTGACATGCATAACTATCCTTTCAACAAGGAGCTCAAGTGCATCGGCAGGGCCGGCATCGGCGTCAACACAATCCCGCTCGAGGAATGCAGCGAAAAGGGAATCGTGGTTTTCAATACGCCGGGCGGAAACGCCAACGGCGTCAAGGAGCTTTTCCTGTTCGGTATTTCCATGGCCGGACGTGATATTTTCAACGCCATGAAATGGGTTTATTCATATGACGATTCAGAAGGCCCGGTTGAACAGCGGATGGAGAAGATCAAGAAGCAGTTTGCCGGTCCTGAATACGAAGGCAAGACACTCGGCGTCATCGGCACCGGCAACGTCGGTTCCGCAGTCGCCAACATCGCGCTTTCCCTCGGTATGAAGGTACTCGGCTACGACCCGTATCTTTCCGTTGACGCGGCATGGCATGTCAGCCGCCACGTTGACCGTGTCGACAACCTTGACGACCTGCTGAGAAACAGTGATTACATCACACTGCACGTACCGCTCAAGGCTGACACAAGATACATGATCAATGCCGACGCCATCGCCAAGATGAAAAACGGCGTCCGCATCATCAACTACGCCCGTGACGCGGTTGTTGAGGAAGACGCAATTATCGAAGGCCTGAAATCAGGAAAAGTCGCCAAGTTCGTCTCCGATTTCCCGACCCGCCGTCTGATCGAAACCGAGAATGTCATCCTGACGCCGCACCTTGGCGGAACCACCTATGAGTCCGAAGCCAACTGCGCGAGAATGGCAGCCCAGGAAATCAACGATTATCTCAAATACGGCAATATCAAGAATTCCGTCAACCTGCCGACAGTCGTTCTCGAACGCAGCGGCAAGGCGAGAATCTGCCTGATCCACAAGAATCTGCCCGGCGTCCTGGCGGCGATCACAGCCGTACTCGGCGAGGACGGCATCAACATTGAAAACATGACCAACAAGTCCAGCGGTGAATACGCGTATTCCCTGTTTGACGTCAACTCTGAGGTTGATGAGAACAATGTCCGTGAACTGAACGAAGTCAGAGGCATGGTCAGGGTCAGAGTCCTCAAGTGGAACAGCTGATATGGAACTGTCATTCAGAATCGGTTCCCGCACTGAAACAGTCAGTGTGGATGATGAAAGGGTTCTGGGAATCCTGGAGCCCGATGATCTGCCCGAGGGACTGGATGAGGAGGCGCTTGTCAGAAAAGCGCTGGCCAATCCCGTCGGCAGCAGGAAGCTGTCTGAAATCGTCGGCGCGGATGAAACCGTCGCGATTGTCACAAGCGATATCACCAGACCGTGTCCGACTTGGAAAATCCTGCCGTCTGTCCTGGATGAACTGTACCGCGCCGGTGTAAAGAAGGAAAACATCACGCTCGTCTTCGGCCTTGGCTCCCACCGCCATCAGACGGAAGCGGAAATGATTCACCTGGCGGGCGAAAAGGCCTACAGCGAAATCACATGCGTTGATTCGGATCCTGATGACACTTTCCATGTGGGCACCACAGAGCGCGGCACACCCATTGACATTGACAGAAGGGTCATGGCCGCTGACAGAAGAATCTGCATCGGCAATGTGGAATACCATTACTTCGCCGGTTACTCCGGCGGCGCCAAGGCAATCATGCCGGGCGTTTCCACCCGTGACGCCATCCAGTACAACCACCGCCATATGGTGAAGCCGGACTCCTGTGCCGGCCGTCTGGAAGGCAATCCGGTCCGCGAGGACATTGAAGAAGCCGCCGCGAAAGTCGGCGTTGACTTCATTGTCAACGTTGTCCTGAATACAAGGAAAGAAATTGTCTGCGCTGAAGCAGGCGACGTCACTGCGGCCCACCGCAAAGCATGTGCCTACCTGGATTCCTATTACCGCCGTGAGATTGATGAGCAGGCGGATATCGTCATCGTCTCCCAGGGCGGCGCGCCGAAGGATCTCAATCTCTACCAGACCCAGAAAGCGCTCGACAACGCCAAGCACGCGGTCCGTGCGGGCGGCGCCGTGATTCTCTGCGGCAGCTGCGCGGAAGGATTCGGCGAATCGCACTTTGAAGAGTGGATGCTGAAATATACAGAGCCCCATGACATGGTGGAGGAGATTCAGAGGAATTTCATCCTCGGCGCCCATAAGGCAGCCGCCATTGCCATGGTCCGTGAAAAGGCAGACATTTATCTTGTGTCCGACATGGATCCCGCCATCGTCGCAAAGACAATCCTGAAACCGGCAGCGTCCGTTGAGGAAGCGCTGAAACTGGCGGAAGAGGGCGGCAGGAAAACCATTCTGGCAATGCCGTTCGGCGGCAGCACACTGCCAAAACTGAAGCAGTAAATGAGTCTCCCGGAAAGGAGACTTTTCTTTTGCGCGGGCGGTTCTTATAAAAGGAATTACGGTTGGAAAAAACGACAGTATTAAGGTATAGTAATTAATGGACGAAAGAGGTTTAACATGACAAGATCAATCGAAAAAGACACACGCTGCATTACATATTCCTATAATGTAAAGGATCTCTCAAAGGAAGAAATGCTCGGCTATATCGCTGACATTCTCCATGCCGAAAACATTACCGGCCATGGCGTCATCCTGACCCAGCCGCTGGAAAACGATGACTGGCCCGGCATGACAAAGCAGCTTCCCTTCATTCCCGACGCGGACAAATTCGCTGCCCGCCTGAAGGATGTTCCCATCACCTGCGTGACCGCCATCATGGAATACAAGGGTGAGACACTCATGCTGGCCTACAAGCCGGAAGCCAACATCATTGAGGTGATCCTGCCGACTGAATTCACCACCGATATTGAGGAGATCGAGGAAAAGGTCATTCCTGACGCGATCGACCACAACCCGGATACAGTGGAAGAAACGGAATAAGCTGATCAGACAGGCCGCAAAGGTCTGTTTTTTTTCTGAAAGGGGCGTTTGTATACTATAATCGATTCTGTCAGACGGAGGTTTTTATGCCAAAGGTAAGTATTATCGTTCCGGTCTATAACGCGGAAAACGTCATCCGCAGATGTGTGGAAAGTGTCCTTACGCAGGAGTTCACCGATTTTGAGCTGATTCTGGTGGATGACGGCGCGAAGGACAGCAGTCCTGCCATCCTGGATGAATTTGCCGCCAAAGATGACCGCGTGATAGTTATTCATAAAGAAAACGAAGGCGTTTCCGCCACCAGAAACCGCGGAATCGAAATGGCGAAGGGATATTATATCCAGTTCATGGACGCGGATGACTGGCTGACCGAGGATTCCACGAAAATCCTTGTCAGGGCGGCGGAAGAATATGACTGCGATCTGGTTGTCGGCGGCTTCTACCGGGTTGTCGGCGAGCACCTTGCCAAAAAGAATTCCATCGATGATGACAGCCTGCTCACACTGAAGGAGTACGGGGAATACATGATGGAGAATCCGGCGGACTATTATTACGGAGTCCTCTGGAACAAGCTGTACAAAAAAGAGCTGATCGACAGATATCATGTGCGGATGGATGAAAGCCTGAGCTTCTGTGAGGACTTCATCTTCAATCTGGATTATCTGTATCATTGTGAAAAGATCAGGGCGCTCAATGTTCCGGTTTATTACTATGTCAAAACCGAAGGCGGCCTGGTTTCCCAGAATCTGAACCCGACCCGCATTGTCCAGATGAAGCTGAGCGTATTCCAGTATTACAACGAATTCTTCCGCGATATCCTGGATGAAGAGCAGTACAGCAATGAACGTATT
Organism: Erysipelotrichaceae bacterium; assembly: GCA_030533035.1. GTDB lineage: Bacteria > Bacillota_I > Bacilli_A > Erysipelotrichales > Erysipelotrichaceae > Bulleidia. The sequence continues at coordinate 11,184 of JAUNJW010000008.1, read as the reverse complement.
TCGATTTCCAAATTCCTGATCGCGGCGGCCAATGATGACATGGTGATCCCGATGATGCCGGGCACCCGTAAGCTCGGGGAAGAGAAAATCAGGGCTTCCTTTGAAGGCGATACCGGCAATCCGCTGCTGATGGCCTACTATACACGCAAGCTGTTTGAAAAGTATCTGAACACATTCGCCGTCCGCCATGAACTCAGCCTGCGCGACGCCTGGGTATTCGCGGCTGTGGCTCTGTCGGGCAAGGCCCGCTTCACGAAGAGTATTGCCGACTTCACAAACATGTCAGAACTGGCGGTTACCGCTTCCCTGCAGATGATGCTGCTGAAGGGCGTTCTGAAGCAGGAATATGTTGAAAACGAAATGGTGCCGGTATATGTCCCCGCTGATCCCCAGATGACAAAAGATCTGCAGGAAGTTCTGGGCGACATGAGGGCTGTGATCACCGACGGCTTCACGGCCGAGGAGACACTTCAGCTCAATGTCTTCATCGAGCGGATTGACCAGAAAATCAAATCACTCATGGTTGAGAAATGACAGGAAGAAATTCCTGTTTTTTCGTGGGTATCTCCCCGGCCGCGTGAATATATACAGCAGCAGGCCACAGGAGAAAAAAATGGATAAAAATGAAGTAATGCTTACAGGACAGGTTCTTAACCAGCCGACTCTCAGCCGGACAAAGGCTGACGAGCCGATGTGCCGTTTCCAGATTGCAGTCAGCCGCAAAGAGCCCTCAAAGGCGAAGGATTACCTGGATGTCGTTGTCTGGCAGCCGCTTGCCGGCAAAGTCGGACTCAGACTCAGGGCCGGGATGAGAATCTCGCTGCGGGGCTATCTGCGCAGGACCAGTTTCCAGGGCAATGACGGCGTCCGGCATTCGTTCACCCAGGTGATCGCCGAAGAAATCGAAGATGCGGAAGAAGAAACAGCACAGGAGGAAATCGCGGACCCTGACCTGATCAGCGGCATCCCGATGGAGTTTGCCGCATGAGGCATCTGGCCGCTCTGCTGGCGCTGTCATGCCAGCTTGGCGTCCTGCCCCTGTATCAGAGCAGCGGCCATGTCTGCCTGAAGCTGCGTATTGAAGGCCCTGAGGAAAATCCGCTTCCTTCCGTCAGGGTCATCAATCTGACCGACAGCACAAAAAGTGAAGTTGTTCCTGAAGAAAGCACGCAGGAGATTGAACTGGAAAAGGGCGATGAATATCTTATCTCCCTCTGCGATGTGCCGGCCGGATGGATGCCGTCGCGGGAGATCTGGCTGCCGGCGGAAATGACCCGGAAGGACCTGGAGGAGACGATTGCCCTGAATCCCTTTGAAATCAGGATCTTCCAGCACGTGCAGGAGATGGAGGTGTTTGCCGGCGGCGGTGTTCTTGAGCTAAGAAACGAACAGGATGAAGCCGTCTTTGAGTTTGAACCGGATCCGCAGGGTCTTGTAAAGGATGAGAATGGGGAGCAGGTCCTGCTGCAGGCCGGCCAGGCGTATCTTCTGGTCCAGAAGGAAGAAGCGCCCGGTTACCAGCCGCCGGAGGACATCCTGATTGAAATCCCGGCATTTATGGAGGGAACGGACAGGCCGCTGGAATTCTTTCTGCCGCTGGCGGAAACCGAAGGGTATGTATTTGAAGACAATGGTCAGGACAGCGGATACTGGCCGATTCATCTGCCTGCAGCGCCCCTGACGGCGGATGAGGATGACTTTCCGGAAGAAGAGGACGGCTCAATTGAGACAGAAGTGCAGGCGGAAGCGCAGATCCCCGTTTACAGCGCTCCGGCGGTCTATGTCACACATACAATTTCACAGCCGGAAAAGAAAGCCCCCGCGGCTCCTTCCGGAAAAAACAAAACAGGATTCCGGGTCCGTCTGAGCAGTCCGGATCACCGCTATCTGGCCGGCGCGTCGCTGGCGGTCTGCGACAGCAGAGGCAATCCCGTCGACGCCTGGATCAGCGCGGAAGAAGACCATCTGGTCGCCGGTGACAAGGTTGCGGAAGGGGAAACCTACACGGTAAAGATTCTGAAACCGGCCCAGGGATATGCCGAGGATCCCGTGGCGGTTGAACACACCGCGGTCCGGATCACGGATGAAGAATACCCGCTGATTGAACTCACCGGCAAACCGAAGGCTGCCCCTGCCAGAACAGAGGGCACCGGGAAAATCAAAAAGACCGCGGACGGCCTGGTCATCGCCGCTTCACTCACTTCGGCCCTTGCGATCGGCCTTGTGATTTTCGCTGCCATGCGCCAGGGCGCGGCAAAATGAAAGTGTTTTCAAAAATTATGAAAGAATTCACATTTCGTGTTGACTTGAAGGGAAGCGGTGTTATGATTGTATCAATCAAAAAGTGGCAATGAAGGGAAAGAGTACGCAGATCACTGTTCCTGACAGAGAGCTTCCGGCCGGTGGAAAGGAAGCGGATCAGCCCTGCCGAAACACATCCCGGAGCCGCATTCCCGAACATTTCTGATCAGTAGGGAATGACGCGGGTGCGCGTTACAGCACAGAAGTATGACTGTACTTCATGAGGCCGGTTTCCGTGAGGGACCGGTAAATATGGGTGGAACCACGTTCAAGACGTCCCTGATCCGGACGTCTTTTCTGTTAAAGGAGAGTGTTTATGACACAGATTCAGATTCCCGGCGGCATGCGGGACCTGCTGGCGGATGAATGTCTTGCCAAAGAAAACCTCAGGGAGAAAATCAGCGCTGTCTATGCCTCCTACGGCTACAGGCCGGTGGAGACGCCGCTGATTGAATTCTATTCAACATACCAGAATACATTCACTTCCCTGAAGGAAGAGACCCTGTACAAGTTCGTTGATGAAAGCGGCCAGATCCTGACCCTGAGAACTGACATGACCCTGCCGATCGCACGGGTCTCTGTCAGCCGGTTTTCGCCGGATGAAGTGCCGCTGCGCTTCTCCTACAGCTCGAGTGTCTACAAGGTCAGGCAGAGCTTCGCCGGCAAACGGAATGTCGTCACTGACTGCGGTGTGGAGCTGATCGGCCTTGACAGCCGCTGCGACCTGGAGGTGCTCTGCTGTGCCCTCGATGTCATGGCCGCCCTGGGTGATTATGAATACACCCTGGAAATCGGCAGCAGCGAGTTCTTCAGAACCGCCATCAGGGCAGCCGGGCTCTCATCCCGGAACGCCGCTGTTCTCGCGGATCTGGTGGACCGCAAGGAAATGCCGGCGCTCAAAGCCTTTGTCAGCGGCCTGAATCTTACCGTGGAACAGGCAGACTTCTTCGCAAACCTGCCGCTGCTGTGCGGCCGCAGGGCCCTGGAAAAAGCAATGGACGTCAGTTTTGCAGAAGAACTGAAAAAGGAAGTGGAAAGTCTGATCAACCTGCGGGCAACACTGAATGAGCTTGGCTATGAGGGCAGGGTGACATTCGACCTCGGCAAGGTGCCGCATCTGGATTACTACACCGGAATCATTTTTGAAGGCTACGTCCAGGGCATCGGCACCAGCGTTCTTTCCGGCGGCAGGTATGACTCGCTGCTGAAAAAACTGGGCCGGGACATGCCGGCCATCGGCTTCGGCGTCAAGCTGGATTATCTCCTTGAAACCGCAAAGAAGCCGGCGTTCTCGCCATGGAAGTTGTACTATCCTGAAAACAGGCAGGCAGAAGCCATGGTAAAGGCACGTGAGCTGAGAAAAGAAGCGCCGGTGGAAATGATTCCCTGGCAGAAAGATACCATGGAGGTGGTGAAATGAGTCTCTCCATCGCATTGACAAAAGGACGCCTGGAAAAGGCGACGGTTGAAATGCTTGAACAGTGCGGCTATGGTACGGAAAAGCTGAACAACAAGGGGAGGGCGCTCGTCTTCCCTGACACAAAGAAGGATATCCGCTATTTCCTTGTCAAAGCCAATGACTGCATCACATATGTGGAGCACGGCGTCGCCGACGTCGGGGTTGTCGGCAAGGACACCCTCATGGAAGGCGGCAAGGATTATTATGAAATGCTTGATCTTCGGATCGGCCGCTGCAAATTCATCGTCGCCGGACTGGCGGGACATAACCCGCTGGAAAAAACGGGCCATATCCGGATCGGCTCCAAATATCCCAATGTCGCCCTGGATTATTTCCACTCCAAAGGCAAGGATATCGAGGTCATCAAGATTGACGGCTCGGTAGAGCTGGCTCCGGTGCTCGGCCTGGTGGACGGCATCGTCGACATCATGGAAACCGGCGCCACGCTGAAAGAGAACGGACTGGTTGTCTATGACACCGCGGCAGAGCTTTCAGCCCGCGTGATTGTAAACAAGGCAAGCTTCAAGATGAAGCAGGATGAAATCATGTCACTGATCAGTGATCTGGAAGGAATGGTGAAACATGCTGAAGAGAATTGACAGAACTGCCACAAAGCAGCTGCGTGAGTATCTTGATTCACGCTCCCAGGAAATCTCCTCTGACATTCTTGTCAGGGCGAATGACATCATCGCGGCAATCCGCCGTGACGGCGATCAGGCCGCAAGGGAGTATACGGAGAAATTTGACGGCATCCGGATTGAGAACTTCCGTGTTTCCGAAGAGGAAATCGATGAGGCCGCTTCAAAGTGCGACGCTTTCTTCATGGAATCCATGAAAAAGGCAAAGGAAAACATTGAGTTCTTCCACCGCGCCCAGATCCAGAATTCCTATATTCTCCAGAAAGAATTCGGCATCTTCCTGGGCCAGCGTGTCATCCCCCTGGATTCCGTCGGAATCTATGTTCCCGGCGGCCGGGCCCAGTATCCCAGCTCCGTTCTGATGAACGCGGTTCCCGCCAAGGTGGCAGGGGTCAGAAGAATCGTCATGGTCACCCCGCCCAACAAAGAGGGTACGATCAATCCCAACATTGCCTTTGCGGCAAGGCTTGCCGGCGTCGATGAAATCTACAAGATCGGCGGCGCCCAGGCAGTGGCGGCACTGGCTTACGGAACTGAATCGATTCCGGCTGTCGACAAGATTGTCGGTCCCGGCAACATCTATGTCGCGGCCGCCAAGAAACTGGTCTACGGCAAGGTTGACATCGATATGATCGCCGGGCCGAGCGAAATCCTCGTCATCGCCGACGAAGGAGCGGATCCTGAATATGTCGCTGCCGACCTGCTCTCACAGGCGGAACACGACCCGATGGCAAGCGCCATCCTGCTGACAACCGGCGAAGACCTGCTGGCTGAGGTGAATCAGCAGCTGCGGATCCAGACAGACAGACTCCCCAAAAAGGAAATCGTTGAAAGCTCCCTGCGCGACTACGGCACCGCGATTGTCTGCGGTTCCGTCGAAGAATGCATTGATTTCGCCAACGCCATCGCGCCTGAACACCTGGAGCTGATGACGGCAGATCCGATGCCTTATCTCAACCGGGTCAGAAACGCTGGTTCTGTATTCCTTGGCTACTATACCTGCGAGTCGATCGGCGACTACTTCGGCGGCACCAACCATGTCCTGCCGACCAGCGGCACCGCCCGCTTCTCAAGCGCCCTCGGTGTTGACGCCTTCATCAAGAAGTCATCTTTCCTGTACTACACAAAGGAAGCACTTGACAACTATGGAGACCACATCGTTTCCATGGCCGAGGAAGAACAGCTGCGGGCACACGCCAACGCAGCCAGAGTGAGGATGAAGAAATGAAGACAATCCAGACTTACGCGCCGGCAAAAACGGACGGCATCCTGCTGAATGCCAACGAAAATTCATACCCGCTTTCCGATGCGGTCCGCCAGGAAATCACGGAAGCTGTCGCCTCGGTTGAACTCAACCGCTATCCCGACAGCGATGAAACGGAACTGCTGGCTGCCTACGGAAACCTGATCGGCGTCAGTCCTGACCGGCTTCTCGCCGGCAACGGCTCCGACCAGATGCTCGGCTACATGATCGGCACATTCCTCGGCAAAGGGAAGGTCCTGTGCACACTGAATCCGGATTTCTCAATGTATGACTATTACGCCTCCGGCTATGAGGCTGACGTCGTCAAATTCAAAACGGCGGATGACGGCAGTTTCAGAACAGAAGATTTCATCGCTTTTGCCAGAGACAGCAAAGCCGGCATGATTCTTTTCTCCAATCCCAACAATCCGACAGGCAACTGCCTGCCGCCGGAAGAAATCCGCAAAATCGCGGAGGCGTTCCCGGAAATCCCTGTTCTGATCGACGAAGCTTATATTGACTTCGCCGACACGCCCGGCAGTCTTTCTTTGTCAGATGAGTATGGCAATCTTTATGTGACAAGGACGCTCTCGAAGGCCTATGGCCTGGCGGCAATCAGAACCGGTTTCCTGATTTCTTCCGAAAAGAACATGAAGGCACTGAAACAGTCATTTGTCCCGTATGCCCTCAACAGCGTCTCGATGAAAATCGCGAGCGTCGTCCTGAGGCACGCACAGGAATATCAGGAACAGATCAGTGCCATCAAGGCCCAGAGGCGTGTCCTTTACGATGCCATGCAGGCATGCAGAAAACTGAAAGTTTATCCCTCTGAAGCCAATTTCCTGTACTGCTCAAGTCCCTGCAAGCAGCAGCTTCTTGATATACTGAAACAGAACAATATCACCATCCGCGACTATGCCGGCACCGACAGATTCCGCATCACGGTCGGCACACCGCAGGAAAATGAACTTGTACTGAAAGCAATCAGAACGTTTGAGGAGGAATTATGAGATCTGCAGTTATTGACCGGCAGACTGCCGAAACAGACATCCACTGCCAGCTGAACCTCGACGGCAGCGGCCATTGCCAGGTTTCAACCGGTATCGGCTTCTTTGACCACATGATGAACCTGTTTGCCTTCCATGGCGGATTTGACCTCGTCCTGGAAGCCGACGGCGATCTTGACGTGGATGATCACCACACCATTGAAGACTGCGGGATTGCCCTCGGCCAGGCGTTCAAAAAAGCGCTGGGGGAAAGAACCGGCATTGAAAGATACGGCTTCTTCCTGCTGCCGATGGACGAGAGCCTGGCGGAGATCTCCCTTGATATCAGCGGCCGTCCGTATCTTGTCTTCAACTGTGAATTCAGCCGTGACCAGATCGGCATGATGGCAACGGAAATGGTGGAGGAATTCATGCGCGCCTTCGCCTTCAATGCCGGCATCACGCTTCATGTCAACCTGCGCTATGGCAATAATGACCACCATAAGGCGGAAGCGATTTTCAAGGGCCTCGGCCACGCGCTGAAAAACGCGGTGACAGTCAGCTCCGACCGGGTGATGAGCACGAAAGGAATGCTTGAATGATCGGCATCATCGATTACGGCATGGGCAACCTGCGCAGCGTGGAAAACGCGCTGAAGGCGATCGGACAGGAATGTGTGATCTCCGCGGACCCGGCCGTTCTGCACAGCTGTGACAAACTGATCCTGCCGGGGGTAGGGGCTTTCGGCGACTGCATGAAGAACGTCAGGGACAGAAAACTTGATGTCTTCATGAAGGATGAAGTCGCCTCGGGCAAGCCGCTTCTCGGCATCTGCCTGGGAATGCAGATGCTGTTCGAAGTCAGCGAGGAAAACGGCCTCAATGAAGGCCTTGGCTTCCTCAAAGGCAGAGTCACGAAAATGATCACTGACCTGCCTGTTCCCGAAATCGGCTGGAACGAACTGGAATGGAATCATGACCATCCCCTGAAAGGAATCCTGAGCGAACATCCGTATGTTTACTATGTCCATTCCTACAGCGCCGTGGATTATGATGACGAAGCCCTTGCCGGCTACTCAATGTACGGCGAGATCCGGGTCAGCGGACTTGTCATTGGACCGCATGTCATGGGCACCCAGTTCCATCCGGAAAAAAGCGCTGAAGACGGCCTGAAGATTCTCAGATATTTCGCGGAGGTGTTTGAATGATTATCTTACCTGCAATCGATATGATTTCCGGCCGCCCGGTGCGTCTGTACCAGGGCGATTACAGCCGCAGCGAGATTGTGGCGGACTCGGTCCTGAAAACAGCGGAAACCTTCGCTGAGGCAAAAGCCGGATACATCCATATGGTGGACCTCGACGGCGCCAAAAGCGGAAAGCGTGAAAACGCGAAGCTGATCGCGGAAGCCGCGCAGAAACTGGATGTGCCGGTCGAATGCGGCGGCGGCATAAGGACCATGGACGACATCTCCTGGTACATTGAAAACGGCGTCAGCCGGGTCATTCTCGGCACGGCCGCCATCAACAACGAAGAGCTTCTCAAAGAAGCCCTTGCCCGCTATGGTGCCAGAATCGCTGTCGGCATGGACTGCCGCGGCGGCTATGCCTGCTCCGACGGCTGGCTGCAGTCATCAAAGTACTATTACATTGACTTCGCGAAGCACCTCGAAGAACTCGGGGTGAAGAATATTATCTTCACCGACATTTCAAGGGACGGCACGCTGTCCGGGCCGAATCTGGAAATGCTGGCAAACCTGAAGGAAGCTGTCTCCTGTGATATCACCGCTTCCGGCGGCATCCGATCCGTTGATGACATCAGAGCCCTGAAAGCCCTCGGTCTCTATGGCGCCATTATCGGCAAGGCCATCTACACAGGCGACATTGACCTGAATGAAGCCATCGCGGCCGCCCGGGAGGCCTTATGATCACCCGGCGCATTATTCCCTGCCTTGACGTAAAGGACGGCAGGGTAGTCAAAGGCATCAACTTCGTCGGCCTCAGGGAAGTCGGCGATCCGGCAGAACTTGCGAAACAGTACTATGAGCAGGGCGCGGATGAACTCGTCTTTCTTGATATCACCGCCACCCATGAACACCGGGAAACAATGGTCCACATTGTCGAGAAAGTCGCTGAACAGGTCTTTATGCCGTTCACTATCGGCGGCGGCATCCGCACGGCCGATGAAATCCGGGCTGTTCTTCGGGCCGGGGCTGACAAGGTTTCCCTCAACAGCGCCGCGGTCAGGAATCCTGATCTGATTTCCCAGTCCGCCTCGCTTTTCGGCTCCCAGTGCATTGTCCTGGCGGTTGACGGCCGGATGCGCGAAACAAAGGACGGCTGGAATGTCGTCATCAACGGCGGCCGGATCGACACCGGCATCGACGCGGTTGAGTGGATCAAAGAAGGCGTCGCCAAAGGGGCAGGGGAAATCCTGCTGACGTCCATGGACGCCGACGGCACCAAAAACGGCTTCGATCTTCCGTTTCTCAAAGCGGTCAGAAAAGAAGTCCACGTGCCGGTCATCGCTTCCGGAGGCTGCGGCAGTCTGGAGCACTTCCATGAGGTCTTTGCCCAGGACGCTGCCGACGCTGCTTTGGCGGCGAGTCTGTTCCACTATGGCGAACTGACTGTCGGCGACGTCAAGAATTACCTGAAAGAGAAAGGAATTCCGGTGCGCTTATGATCAGAATCGATTTTGAAAAGGGCGGCGGCCTGGTGCCCTGCATTGTCCAGGACAATACCACCCTGCAGGTGCTCATGCTTGCGTACATGAACGAGGAAAGCCTGAAGAAAACCGTTGAGACAGGTCTGGCGACGTATTGGTCAAGAAGCCGCGGCGAACTCTGGGTCAAGGGTGAGACAAGCGGCCATTACCAGCATGTCAGGGAAATCCTGGTCGACTGTGACGAGGATACCATCCTGCTGAAAGTGGACCAGGACACGGCAGCCTGCCACACCGGCAAATACAGCTGCTTCTACCGGAATCTCGAAGGAGAGGAAATCCTATGAATGAACTGAAAAACCTTTATGAAACAGCCCTCGACCGGAAACTGAACCCGGAGGAGGGCAGCTATACAACCTATCTTTACAATAAGGGACTCGACAAGATCCTCAAGAAGATCGGTGAGGAGACAACCGAGGTTGTCGTCGCCGCGCTGAGCCAGTCCAACGAGGATCTGATCGGCGAACTCAATGACCTGGCCTACCATCTGATCGTGCTGATGGTGGAAAAAGGGATCACTCTTGAGGACGTCGAAAAGGAAATGATCCGCCGTTCAGAAAAACAGCATAATCTCAAAGCAGAAAGAAAACCTGTCACAAAAGTGTGAAAAGTGCATATAACGTGCGCTTTTCCGCTTTTTTTTGGCATGAAGTATGATATCTTTTTAATGTATAGCGCCTGTTTTTTATCGTGGTCTCATACAGGTGCCACAGGGGGAAAAGAGTATGAATCAGGAGTATCCAACACAGGTCAGCAAATGGGGCATTTTTGAAGTTGCCCTGGAAGGACCTTCAGAAGGGAATCCGTTTGCCGAACAATATCTCAACGGAATCTTCTCCAGCAAAAATGAAAGTGTTGTCACCGACGGCTTCTATGACGGCGACGGCATTTACAAAATCCGCTTCATGCCGTCCTACGAGGGCAAGTACACATTCATCCTGAAGGGATCATTCCTGCAGGGTGTCGTGTCCGGTGCATTCTATGTCGGCGCGCCTGAAGAGGGAAACCATGGTGTTGTCAGGGTTGCCAATACACATCACTTCGCGTACGAGGACGGCACAGCCTTCATTCCCGTCGGCACAACCGCCTATGTCTGGAATCTGCAGAGTGATGAAAGAATCCAGGAGACACTGAACAGCCTGGAGGAAGCGCGTTTCAACAAGATCCGTTTCTGTGTCTTCCCCAAGCACTACGCGTTCAACCTGGATGAGCCGAGAAGCTATCCGTATGAAGGAACCCCGATGGATTCCTCCGTCCTGAATGAAGAAAACTTCATGGCATATACCGGTAAGAGCGAAGGAAACAATTTCGATTACACCCGCTTCAATCCGGAACATTTCCGCCATATTGAATACTGCATCGAAGAACTCGGCAAGCGCGGCATCGAGGCTGATCTGATCTGCATGCACCCGTATGACAGATGGGGCTTCAGCACAATGACAGCTGAGCAGGATGACCTTTACTGGAAATATATCGCTGCCCGCTTCAGCGCTTACCACAATGTCTGGTGGGCACTGGCCAACGAATATGACCTGATGAAGGCCAAGACAGTCGCCGACTGGGAACGTTTTGCGCAGATCCTCGTCAGGAAGGATCCGTACAAGCACCTGCGTTCCATTCACAACTGCCGTCAGATGTATGATCATTCCAGACCCTGGATCACCCACTGCTCCGTGCAGAGAATTGATCTCTACAAGGGCGCTGAGCTGACCGGTGAACTGGCCGTCCGTTACGGCAAGCCGGTTGTCATGGATGAAATCGCCTATGAAGGCGACATCCAGTACGGCTGGGGCAATATCACCGCTGAGGAAATGGTCAGAAGATTCTGGGAAAC
>JAUNJW010000352.1 GCA_030533035.1 Erysipelotrichaceae bacterium | reverse complement strand
TGATCGGAACACCGGCTGCCATCAGGGACATTGTGCCGGCACAGATCGAAGCCTGTGAGGAGGAACCGTTGGATTCGGTGACTTCCGCGCTTGTACGGATTGCGTACGGGAATTCTTCCTCAGAAGGCATGACCTGGAGCAGCGCTCTTTCACCGAGGGCGCCATGGCCGATTTCTCTTCTGCCCGGGGAGCCCATGCGGCCGACTTCACCGACGGAGAACGGCGGGAAGTTGTACTGGTGCATGAATCTCTTTTCTGTGACTGTTGTCAGATCATCGATGATCTGGGCGTCGGACAGCGGGCCGAGGGTTGTGACAGAGATAACCTGTGTCTCGCCTCTTGTGAACATGGCGGAACCATGGGCACGCGGCAGCAGGTCAACCTGTGAATCAAGCGGACGCAGCTCGTCAAGGCCTCTTCCGTCAGGTCTGATCTTTTCTTCCGAGATCAGTCTTCTGACTTCGCCAGCCTCAACTTCAACGCCGTATTCATGAGCCTGCTTGACAGCCTTTTCCTTAGCCTTGTCGTCTTCCCATTCCAGAGCGGCAACGCCCTCTTCCATTTCGGCAATCAGATTGTCGATGGCTTCGTAGCGTTCCAGCTTGCCCTTGATGGAGACTGCCTCACGGATGCGCTGGGCACCGTTGGCATCGATATAGTCCTTGACGACCGGGTTGATCTCATAGAGAACAACTTCCATCTTTTCCTTGGCGCATGCGGCGATGACTTCTTCCTCGATCGCGCACAGTTCCTTGATGGCTTCATGACCGACAGCCAGAGCCTTGAGCATCTGCTCTTCGGAAACTTCCTTGGCGCCTGCTTCAACCATGTTGATGGCTGCCTTTGTACCGGCAACTGTCAGGTTGATAATCGCTCTTTCACTCTGTTCAACTGTCGGGTTGATGATGTACTCATCATCGACCAGGCCGACCTGAACGCCGGCAACCGGACCGTTGAACGGGATGTTGGAAACACATAATGCCAGGGAGGAGCCGAAAATCGACATCATCTCACTGGAGCAGTCCGGGTCAACCGAGAATACGGTGTTGACAACCTGAACTTCATTTCTGAAACCTTCTGCAAACAGCGGACGGATCGGCCGGTCAATGAGACGGGCTGTCAGAGTCGCATGTTCGCTCGGTCTGCCTTCGCGGCGCAGGAATCCGCCGGGGATCTTGCCTGCCGCGTACATCTTTTCCTGATAAAGGACAGTCAGCGGGAAGAAATCAGTATCCTTCGCCTGGTTGCTGGCTGTTGCAGTGGACAGTACCACTGTGTCGTCGTAGCGGATCAGTACTGCTCCGCCTGCCTGTTTGGCAATTTCGCCGTTTTCCACGGTAATCGTGCGTCCGTGGAAATTCCAGCTCTTCTTGAACTTTTCCATCTTTCGTCTTTTCCTCAGTTCTTTACGTCTTCTCTCTTAAAATTTCAACCCACATATATTAGCACAAACATTATTCAAAAGAAACGAAATCTGCTTAAGGTTAACAATTCTTTGCACTGTATTCTCAGGCTTTGCCGGCATTTCATTACCAGAGTGACCCGGCAGTTTTCTTCAGTCATATGATGTAACCGCATTCAGGATTATCAGGTGCTGTGAACCGGATGGAGTACGGCAGCGAAAGCACAGAAATAAGACGGCAGCTGTCCTGCAAAAAGAAAAGGACCCGGAGGTCCTCTTCATGAGAATTATGCTTCTGTCTTCCAGAGACCGTGCAGGTTGCAGTATGCGTATACGGCAATGACCGGCTCTTCTGCGTAGAAATCGGCGGCAGGCTTTTCACCCGGCTCGAGATAGGCAATGCGGAATCCCTTTGCGGTTTCCATGGCGATCCATTCGATGTAGTGGACATCCACCATCGGATGATCGACTGAACCGACTGTAACAGTGATTTTGTTGCCTTCCCTTGTCACGCACGGCACATGCTTTTCCTGGGCCGCGTCGGTTGTATTGGCTTCGAGAACTGTCATCGCTTCACCGCAGCATTTTGTCGGGCAGGCGGAATCCTTCAGGATCACAGCGATCTTGCCGCAG
>JAUNJW010000351.1 GCA_030533035.1 Erysipelotrichaceae bacterium | reverse complement strand
CTTGTCACGCACGCTCTGTATTCTTCTGTATCTGCCCGGTCCGGATCCAGATACAGCTGCGGATAGATCTCCGCAAGCTGCTCTATAATATTTGGTTTATTCATGTTTTTGAATTGCTGCCTGGTATTTCGTGAATATTGTATACCGGTGGACTGAATGTGTCGATTTGGCAGGACAGTAACTTTTTCATTCCGGTAAAGATTCCCGTCGCAGGAAGTTCCGGTAATTTTGTTTTTTCTGCTGAGTTTGACTGTCATTGGACCGTGCTGGCCGTTAAAATGAAAACAGATAGTCTGTTGCTGAACAGAGGAAAGAAAGGCTCCTGCTATGATCTATACAGTCACATTGAATCCGGCCCTGGACTATGTCATCCAGGTCGAACATTTCAAACCCGGTCAGATCAACCGGAACAAATCAGAAAACATCTACTTCGGCGGCAAGGGAATCAATGTCTCGTGTATTCTGAATGAACTTGGTTTCCAGAGCACAGCCCTTGGCTTTATTGCCGGTTTCACCGGCAAGGCACTCAGTGACGGTCTGAAGCAGATGGGCATTGTCTCTGATTTTATTATTGCCGAAAAAGGAATGACCAGAATCAATGTCAAGATGAAGTCAGATGAGGAAACCGAGATCAACGGAACCGGTCCTGTGATCAGTGATGAGAATTTTGAAGAGCTGAAAAACAAAATCAGAAATCTGAGTGCGGATGATACACTGGTTCTTTCCGGCAGCATCCCCTCCTGCATGGCAAGCGATACATATGAAAAAATCATCGAATGCCTGCATGAGGATGTCCGCCTTGTCGTTGACGCGGAAAAGGACCTGCTTCTGAAAGTTCTGAAATACAGGCCTTTCCTGATCAAGCCGAACAATCTTGAGCTCGGTGAGATGTTCGGCGTAAAGATCACCTCTGAAGATGAAATTGTTTATTACGCAAAAAAGCTCCAGGAAAAAGGAGCCCGCAATGTGCTTGTCTCAATGGCAAAGGACGGCGCTGTCCTGCTGGATGAAAACGGAAATGTCAGCCGCATGGGCGTCGCGGAAGGAACAGTGGTCAATTCCGTCGGTGCCGGCGATTCCATGGTGGCAGGCTTCCTGGCCGGATATCTTGAGAAAGGCGATTACGCGTGGGCACTGAAACTCGGAACTGCGTGCGGCGGTGCGACTGCCTTCCATTCCGGCCTGGCGGTGAAAGAAGAAATCATGGCGGTTCTTGAAACGCTGTAACCTTCTTTAAACTTTGAATCTCATGATGTTCCCGGAATCCGGGAACATTTTGTTTTCCGCAGATTTAATATTTGCATGTCTTTTCTATTTTCTTTTTTCAATGTTGTATAATTTGTTCAACAGAAGATGCATATGACATCATGAAAGAAGAGGAAAGAAATGAATTTAGTACAATTACTTTTAAGCACAATGGCAAGCAACAACTCTGTCAACTCCGCCGCCAAGAAAACAGGCCTTTCCGCCGTTCTCGTCAAGAAACTGATTGTGGCTGCGATCCCGCTGCTGATCAAGTACATGACAAAGAACGCTTCCAGCCAGAACGGCGCCCTGTCACTGTTAGGTGCACTCACACAGCATACCAGCAACCGCTCCATGGCCCAGCAGATCGAAGAAGTCGACGAAGCTGACGGCAACAAGATCATCGATCACATCCTCGGCAAAGACAAGAACACTGTTGTCAAGGAACTCGCAGCTGAAACAGGCGCAAGCGCAGACCAGGTCACAAGAGGTCTGGCTTCCATCGCCCCGGCTCTGCTCTCCGGTCTTTCCGCAGCCGCAAACGCTGCCAAGCCGCAGGCATCCTCCAACGCTGTTGATCTGTCCTCCCTGCTGAACATGTTCGCAGGCGGCCAGCAGCAGGCAGCTTCCTCCACCGATCTTCTCTCCGCTCTCTTCGGCGGCGCTCCTCAGCAGCAGGTTCAGCAGCAGCCGGCCGGCGGCCTGGCTTCCCTGTTCGGTCTGACACAGCCCCAGCAGCAGGTACAGCAGACACAGACAGCTGCCAATCCTCTGTCCTCCCTGTTCGGAACAC
>JAUNJW010000124.1 GCA_030533035.1 Erysipelotrichaceae bacterium | reverse complement strand
CAATGAGAGTGAAGTCTTCACGGCTGATCCTGAATTATAAACATATAAAGAAAATCACAGAACTGAGGAATACACATATGCTGTATATCACAAAACTCAGTACATGCTTTCAGATCAGGAAAATGAACGATGGCGACGCAGATGAAATCCTGAATCTGTGCCTGGAAAATACACAGTATTATGAATACTGCGGGAAGCAGCCTGACAGGGAACTCATCCTGCAAGACCTGCGTATCACGCCGCCGGGTGTTGATGAATCCGACAAATATTACGTCGGTTTTTATGAAAACGGCATGCTTGCCGCAATCATGGACCTGATTGACGGCTATCCGGAAGAGGACATCGCATTCATCGGCTTTTTCATGATGAAGAAAAGCATGCAGGGAAAAAACACCGGCAGCAGGATTATCCGCGATACAGCCGCATATCTGAAAGCAACCGGAAAAACCGCCATCATGTTGGGCATTGACAAAGGCAATCCGCAGTCCACGCATTTCTGGAAAAAGAACGGCTTTCGGATCATCCGTGAAGTGAAGCAGGAAGAGGGAATCATCCTGCTGGCTGAAAAACTACTGTCAGAAAAAAGAAAGCCGGAAGAGGCTTTCCGCTTATCGGATGATTCTTCTGATTTCGTCCTGCTTGATGAGGCTGTGCCCGACGCATTTCAGGAGATCCGTTATTTTTCCGGATATAACTTTATCGGGGAAAGAATCGACGGCTATGAAGAGCCGGAGGCAATTCTGACAAAGCAGGCAGCCGCTTCCCTGAAAAAAGTCAGCGATGAATGCATGGCAAAAGGGTACAGGCTGAAAATCTTTGACGCCTACCGTCCCCAGAAAGCGGTGGATCATTTTGTCAGATGGGCATCAGATCCTCACGATGTCCGCATGAAGGAAGTCTTTTACCCGGAAGTCGAAAAGGATTCACTGTTTGCGGAAGGATTTATCGCGGCACATTCTTCCCATACAAGAGGCAGTACGGTTGATCTGATCCTTATGGACATCAATACCGGAAAAGATCTGGATATGGGCGGCCCGTTTGATTACTTCGGAGAACTGAGTCATCCGGATTATCAGGGAATCACGGAAGAACAGCATAAAAACAGAATCCTGCTGCGGGATATGATGGTCCGCCATGGCTTTGCGCCGCTGGCAGAGGAATGGTGGCATTTCACACTGCAAAATGAACCGTTCCCCGATACATACTTCACATTTCCCGTCAGCCGCAGCTCATTGAAAAAACAGGAGAAATGAAGAACTGACGATCCCCGTGATCTCAGTTTTTTTATCTGCCGCCGCAACAGAAAAACCTTCCGCAGGGGAAGGCTGTTTTCATTCACTGACCAGTTATTTCAATGATCCTCAGAGAGCTTCCCTGATGGCGCGGATCATTTCTTCATATTCTTCCTCTGAAAGGAAAACCTTTCCGGGATTCATTTCGAAGACGCCGCCCCATTCAAAGCCGTCCTTGTATTTGGGAACCAGATGCATATGCAGATGGCATCCGGTATCGCCATAGGCACCGTAGTTAACCTTGTCAGGATTGAATACTTTGTGGATTGCCTTTGCGGCCCGGTTCACGTCCGCGAAGAAGCGGCTGCGGTCCTCGTCGGAAATATCCACGATTTCACTGACATGGTCCTGATACGCGACAATGCAGCGGCCGCGGTGGCTCTGCTCTTTGAACAGTATGAGCTGTGAGACGTCAAGATCACAGATTTTGATGCCGTATGACGCCAGCAGTTCTCCGCCTTCGCAATAACCGCAGTTTTCACCTTTAATGGTCTGATTCATTATGTTTGCCTCCTGTTATGGTTGTAGTTCAATTAAGTTTTACCTGCGGCCTTTCATGACAGCAATGGAAAACGGTGCATATTTCCACTGATTTTCCGGCTGAAAAAGAAAGAAGCGTCCTGCTTCTTTCATTTCTGGATTTTTCCAAGATCCTTTCTGATCCGCCTGACTGTATCCGCGGATTCGTCAAATACAGTCACATAGCCCTGCAGCTGATGTGCTTTGGCCAGAAGTGATTTTGCCCTGTGGTCGATGAATATGCGGCATTCATATTTGGCGTTATTGGCTTCCTGGATCATATTGGCTGCGGGTGAATTGCCGTCAAACGCAATCAGAAGGGAGTTTCTCTGTTTGAAGATTTCATAGGCAATGGATTTATAGATGCCCATGGCGGCAGATTCGATCGAGACACGGACGCTGACATCCTGATTCCTGATCTTTCTGATCTCTGAGGCGCTGATGGCCGAGGGCACAAAGGAATAGATTCCGAAGCGGCCCCGGTTCTGCTCAGCCAGGTATTTTTCATAGGCGCACATGGAATGGCCGATGACAAAACAGACTTTTTCAGGATCACAGCCGTCAAGAAGGGCGTCGATCAGCTCTTTTCCTTCCGCGTGCATTTTTGTCCGGTGGCTGTCGCTGTTGAAACTGCCGCCGGCAATGACGATGGGTGTTTTATCCCTGGGAACTTCCCGGATCATGTCACAAAGAGCACTCCGGGCGTCGGTTTTTCCGGACGGTCCGGCTCCGGTCTCTTCCGCCAGGGGAATACTCTGAATCCGGCTGCTGTAATACTGATCAGCCGGTGTGCTGCCCATGGATTTTTCAAGGGCCTTCTGCTTGGAACGGAAAGCCTTCAGGCTGAAGGAAAGGACTCTGTCTTCTGTTTCCCGCATCATCTTCATTTCCTTCGGGGAAAGGGAGAGAAGCTTTTCAAGAGTCAGCTGTTCATCCATGGAATCCGTTCCGTAAAGAGCGCCGCCGTCGGTGCCCTGTACGCACATGATGCCGGCTTTGAGATACTGCTTCAGCGGATGTCCCTTCAGGGAATTCAGGTTGTTCAGCCTGACGTTGGAGGTGATCTGGAATTCCAGGACTGTTTCCGTTTCCTTCAGCAGTTCAATCAGCTGTTTTCCTTTTTCGCTGTTTAATGAGGCTGTATATAAACCATGGCCGATCCGTACACGGGGCATTTTCTGGCCCGGCTCCAGTGAATTCTTCACTGCCAGGACGCTGTTTGCCACATTGTTCTTCAGGCTGTCATTCTCACCGGCATGGATGCGGATGATAAAGGATGGCTCGTCCCGGGCGATCTGTGTGAGTTGGCGGATGACAGGCTGCAGATCACGGATGTCATTGATTTCCTCACCGACGATGTCGCTGCCGGCCACATACGGATCGCAGGCAATGGCTCTGATCACTCTGAGATTTGCGCTGTAATCGGCCGGGACAATACTGTCTTTGACAATGGTCAGCGGGATTCTTCTTAATGCCGCCAGAAAACGGAGAACAACGCCGGTTTCTTCCGTGACAGCGGGCATCACCGCATGAATCTGCCGCAGCACTTCAGGAGCGGCGTCCGGTTTTACAAGAGAGGTATCCGAGATTTCCGCATAGCTGATTCCCTGGGCCTTGTAAGCTCTTGCGGTCCAGAGCAGCTTGTCCTGGAATAATGTATTGTTTCCAAAGACAGGATGGCAGCTGTCTCTTTCCATCTGTTTCAGGGCGTTAACGATGTCTTCATCCTCAATCTTTTCATATCCCGAAAGATCAGATTCATACGCTGCCTTAACGCCTTTGGTGAAGACATATCTGTACAGATACACTTTTTCAAGATTGGTAAAGACCGCCTGGCCGTCTTTCATAACCGCCAGTGAGTTGCGGATCCTTGCGATGTTGTATGAGCTGTCTTTCAGATTTCCGAGAATCAGATCACGGAAATTAATGAATGTATTGTCATTGATCTTCCGCTCCAGATATCTGCCTTTCAGAGGGGAACCGCTGTATTCAGATTTAACGGTTTCCCGCTCTTTTTCAAGAAAGCTCATTTGCTTTTCCGTGCATCTGAGGCCCAGTTTCTGAATGTAGTAATACGGATAGCGGATCTGATGATAAATCCCCAGGGCAATCAGGATATCCGGCCTGAGATTGGCGTTCATATGCGTATGCAGATCCGTATGGAACTTGCAGTCATTGAGGATGTATGACTTGATGATTGTCTTTTCAATGTTCAGGTGGAAATCCTTGGTCTGCGACATCAGAGTTTTTGAGATGGCGGGAATCATGGCCTTCATTTCAACCCTGCCGTCAGGATAAATACTCGCGCACTTTGTTCCGCCGAGACGGAAGATATAAACGGCTCTGCCGTACGCATCGATATAGCACGGTACTTCGCCGCAGATGACCTTCAGTCCGTTTTCATCTTCAGAAAGAGGGATCGCACATAAAGAAGCCAGGTTTGAAATCAGGTTTCCCGTACCGTGGTTGGGGGTTCTCAGAGTGTATGAAAGACGGTTATGGTTTCTGTATAAATCAACGATAATGTCTTTTTCTTTGTCCAAATAAAACGTTTTGAAATAAGTCATCTGACACCTGTTTTGAACATGATACAGGCAGCCGGTGAAAAAAGGAATCCTTTTCACGTGAATTCTTTTTTAGGGTATGATGTCTTCAGAATATCCCCGGCGGAAACCGGCAGGCAGAATCATTTTTAATACAGGAGGAAATCCGCAATGGCATCCAGCAGAAGTTATCTTGAATTCATCCTCGACCAGCTTTCGGAACTGGACGATATCACATATATCACCATGATGAATGAATTCATTCTCTACTATCAGGGAAAGGTGTTCGGCGGCATTTATGATGACCGCTTCCTGGTCAAACCGACAGAATCGGCGAAGAAACTTATGCCGCACGCATCGTATGAGATTCCGTATGACGGGGCGAAGGAAATGCTGCTGGTGGACAACGTAGACAGCCGGCAGTTTCTCCGTGAGCTTGTCGAAGCGATGTATCCCGAACTGCCCGCCCCGAAGAAAAGAAAGAAAAAAGCAGACTGAGAATTATACACAGCAGGTTTTGACACATGAAAAGAAAACCAACCGGCTTCATTGCCGTTATCTGTGCAGCCGCGGCACTGATCGCGGCGCTGATCTTCAGCAATCATGCGAAAGGAGCAGTGACTGATATGTCTGAAACAGTACTTCCCGAAGCCCAGTGGCAGCTGGACGTCACATTCCCGGACTGGATGGGAAAGGTGCACAGTTCCCTCGCTGTCAACAACAGAATCGGGTTTTACGGGTACAGCGGCCAGGGAAAGATGTACCTGAGCTGCGATGAGAAATGCAGTTCTTTTGCATTGTATATCAACGGAAAATCTGTCAGTACGAAAGGATTGAAACGGGGTGGGACTTGGCTTCTTGATATTTCAGGGCTTACCGTAAACGGCCGCAATTCCGTCCAGGTCTCTCATCTGAAAGAGGGCACGGTCCGGGTCTGTGTGCCGTATCCCGAAGTGATCAGCGGCACCCTGGCGGACGCCGGCATAGATCCGGCAGCGGCTGACCTGATTGACAGGATCATTTCCGCTGACATCAGACAGGGCTTCCCCAGCGCCCAGCTGGCAGTTGTCAAAGACGGCAGGTTAGTCTATGAGAATGCATGGGGGAATGTGAAAACATATGATGAACACGGAAATCCTGTGAAGGCGCCGGCTGTCACGGCTGAAACCCTGTATGATCTTGCCTCTAACACAAAGA
Organism: Erysipelotrichaceae bacterium; assembly: GCA_030533035.1. Classification (GTDB taxonomy): domain Bacteria; phylum Bacillota_I; class Bacilli_A; order Erysipelotrichales; family Erysipelotrichaceae; genus Bulleidia. Next base: position 758 of record JAUNJW010000124.1, on the reverse strand, counting down.
TGTACAGCGTGAACTATGCCATCCAGTATCTGCTCACGCAGGAAAAGATCAGCCTTGATACGAAGATCACCGATATACTGGGAAAAGGCTTTTCAGAAGACACCATTCACATTGCCTATGAAGGATATGAGGATCCGGGCCCTGAAACAAACAGAAAATGGAAAGCGGAACTCACCGTCCGCGACCTGCTGAAGCACCAGGCAGGATTCCCGCCCGGACCGCATTATTATAATGACCGCTATGACTGCGCTTCCCAGTATTATGATTCAGATCTCGGCAACGAGTTATATGCCGGCACCGGCGGGGATGAAGCGACCAGACAGGAAACACTTAGACAGATCTTCCGCACGCCGCTGATGTACAAACCCGGGACAAAGTCAGTCTACAGCGACGTCGACTATATGATTCTCTGCTATTGCGTGGAAAAGATCACGGGAACACCGATGCAGGATTTCCTGAAGGAAACCTTCTGGCAGCCGATGGGCCTTGAACATATTACCTATAATCCGCTGGAAAACGGCTTTGAAAAAGATGACTGCGCCGCGACTGAACTGATGGGCCATACCCGTGACGGCGCCCTGCATTACACCGGCATCAGAACCGATACAATCCAGGGAACCGTTCACGACCCCAACGCGTACTACGCCATGGCGGGTGTTTCCGGCCATGCCGGTCTGTTTGCCAGCGCGGCGGATCTGGCAAAGCTGGCGTCGGTCATGTTAACCGGCGGCTATGGAGAGCACCGCTTCTTCTCACAG
>JAUNJW010000350.1 GCA_030533035.1 Erysipelotrichaceae bacterium | reverse complement strand
TAAGACAGGTAGGTGTTATTTATGAATGAATTCTGGGCATCCTTGTTATGGTTCCTGGCCGGCGCAGTCGTAGCCGCTATCGTTACATTCTTCGTGACCAAGAAGTATTTTGAAAAACAGCTTCGTGAAAATCCGCCGATCAATGAAAAGATGGTGCGCGCCATGTTCATGCAGATGGGCCGCAAGCCTTCCGAAGCACAGATCCGGCAGGTCATGAAACAGCTGCAGAAATAGCAGAACAGAACCACGGCTCACAATGTGAGCCTTTTTTGTTCGGCCCGCAGAAAGGGGCGTACATGGTCTGATTTTTCCATGTTTTTTCACAAGGACTTCTATGTATTTTATGAAATGCACGGAGTATAATTATTATGGTTAAACAGGAGGACATATGACTACTGAAAACAAAAAGGTTTTCGATGCAATGGATGGTAATACCGCGACTGCCCATTCCGCGTATGCTTTCACGGAAGTAGCCGGTATTTATCCGATCACACCTTCTTCACCGATGGCAGAACACACCGATGACTGGGCTACAGCCGGAAGAACAAACGTATTCGGCGACAAGGTCAAGGTTGTTGAAATGCAGGCTGAAGGCGGCGCTGCCGGTACTGTCCACGGCGCACTCCAGGCAGGCTCTCTGGCTGCTACATTCACAGCATCCCAGGGCTTACTGCTGATGATTCCTAATCTCTACAAGCTGAAGGGCGAACTGCTGCCGGGCGTTATCCACGTCGCAGCCCGTTCACTGGCTACTCACACACTGAGTATCTTCGGCGACCACCAGGACGTTTATGCCTGCCGTCAGACAGGTATCGTCATGATGTGCTCACACTCCGTTCAGGACTGTATGGACCTGGCCGGCGCCGCACACCTGATCGCGATCGACGGCTCCGTTCCTGTCATGCACTTCTTTGACGGTTTCCGTACATCCCACGAAGTCGACAAGATTGAAGTCATGGACTATGACTTCCTCAAGAGCCTTCTGCCGATGGACAAGCTGGAAGCTTTCCGTGCCCATGCCCTCAACCCGCATGGAAACGCAGTGACAAGAGGCGGCTCTCAGAACGATGACATCTACTTCCAGGCTGCTGAAGCACAGAACAAGCATTTCGAAGCTGTTCCTGACATCGCTGCCAAGTACTTCAAGGCTATCAGCGACCACACAGGACGCGACTATGCTCCGTTTGTCTATGTAGGTGCTCCGGATGCTGAAAGAATCATCATCGCGATGGGTTCTGTCACAGACACAATTACAGAAACAATCAACACTCTCGTCAAGAGAGGCGAAAAAGTCGGTCTGATCAAGGTTTATCTGTACCGTCCGTTCTCCCAGAAGTATCTGGAAGCTGTCCTGCCGGCAACAGCAAAGAAGATCGCTGTTCTCGACCGTGCAAAGGAACAGGGCGCAAGAGAACCTCTCTTCCTCGATGTCTGCTACGCACTGAGAAAGCACACAGATCTCACAATCACAGGCGGCCGTTACGGTCTGTCCTCCAAGGACACCAACCCGTCCCATATCAATGCTGTTTATGAAGAACTCAAGAAGGATGACCCGAAGGAAGAATTCACAATCGGTATCGATGATGATGTGACAAATCTGTCCCTGGCTCCGGTTGACATCCGTGTTGACGCTGACTACACAAGCTGCCTGTTCTACGGTCTCGGTTCCGACGGTACAGTCGGTGCCAACAAGAGCACTGTCAAGATCATCGGCAACAACACTGATCTGTATTCCCAGGCTTACTTCGCATACGACTCCAGAAAGGCCGGCGGCGTTACCCGCTCCCATCTGAGATTCGGCAAGAGCCCGATCCACAGCCCGTACTATATCGACAAGGCTGACTTCATCTCCTGCTCACTGGATTCCTACTGCTTCAAGTTCGACATGGTCCGCGACCTCAAGGAAGGCGGAACATTCCTGCTGAACACAACAATCCCGGCTGAGGAGATCGCTGACAGACTGCCGAACAGAATGCTGGCTGCCCTGGCTGACAAGAAGGCCAACTTCTACATCATCAACGCGACAAAGCTGGCTCAGG
>JAUNJW010000123.1 GCA_030533035.1 Erysipelotrichaceae bacterium | reverse complement strand
ACCGGCGCCGTCGAATCCGTACAGGGCAACGCGCTGTTTATTGCCGCCATGGTGGAACTGCCGACGATGTTCCTGTTCTCCAAGATCATCGAAAAGGTGTCCATTCACAAGGTGATGATTTTCGCGGCTGCCGTCTGGTCGCTCAAGCACGCCCTGACATGGCTGTGCCCGAATGTCATTACCCTGTATATCATCATGGTTCTGCAGATGCTGTCCTACGCTGCCCTGGTTCCCGCGCTTGTATACTTCGCCAATGAAATCGCGGAACCGCAGGACCGCAACAAGTCCCAGGCAATTTTCGCGGCGACCGCAACCGTCGGATCGCTGCTGGCTTCCCTTGCCGGCGGCCAGCTGTTCCAGTTCATGGGCGTTTCCTCCGTCCTGCTGATCGGTGTGATCGCCTCGTGTATCGGCACCGTGCTGATGTTTATCGGCGTCAGGGCTGTCGAGGCAAAATAATCAGAATACAGAGATCGCGTCCGGATGAATTCCGGATGCGGTTTTTCTGTACCAAAAAAAGAAGACAGCAGATGCTATCTTCTCAATACTTCTTCATCTTCTTCGGCGTGATTCTGCAGCAGCTCAGCCAGTTCTTCGGGATCCATATCGAGGACTTCATGGCTGGAGGAAATATCTTCAGCCATCTCACGGTCGAGGCGGCGCTCGGGCCTTTCATATCTTTTGGAAGATTCCTGTTTCTTTTTCAGTTCCTCTTCCTTGCTCAGCCGGCTGATATAGTCCAGTGAGAGCAGCGCGTCGGCACCGAGAAACGCCAGCATGAACAGATCGATCGAGACGTCTGTGCCGGCAAGCAGGTCGGCAAAGAACACCGCACCCAGCAGAAGATCGCCGGAAATCATGATTCCGGAAAGAAACTTCTTCACCTTTGACGAAAGCATGCGGACCTCTTATTCCACCGCGTCAAGATGCACGCTGCGGGTGGCCGGCAGTTCTTTCAGCATATTCGTCAGCTCTTCGATCGTACATGTCATGGCGGTGATATCCAGGGTGATCAGCACATTGGCCTTGCCGGCGACCGGCAGTGCCTGTGAGATGGTCAGGATGTTTGTGTGTTTGCCTGTGACGGCGCTGATGACAGCGGAGAGGGAACCGGCCTCGTCCTTGAGGATCAGCGTCAGCACGGCATGGCGCTTGACGGAATTGTCCTGCTGCGAGAAAACATAATCCTTGTATTTGTAGTAGGTATTTCTGGAAATACCTGCCTTCTGGACGGCTTCGGTGACCGTCAGTGCTTCCCGGCTTTCAAGAAGATTGCGTGCTTCAATCACCTTGTCGAGAAAATCCGGAAGCAGTTTTTTGTTTACAATCAGATAATCAGAACTCATAGCTTATATCCCTTCGAGGATGATTCCTTCCTGCGCCGTGCGGGCATTGATCATTTGCCATGTATGGCCCCCGGCCGATTTGATTTTCTGTCCGGCGCTTTCTGACAGTTCCTTTTTGGAGATTAACAGCAGGGCAGGGCCGGAACCGCTGATGACAAGCCGGCCGCCCGTATCTTCACAGGCAATGGCACGGACCTGTTCATATCCGCTGATCAGAGCCGCCCTGTACGGTTCATGGATCACATCCCGGCAGGCGCTCTGCAGCAGCTCTGCATCGCCATCCCGGAGGGCCTGCGTCACCATCAGCGCGTTGGCAACGGAAGCGGCTGTATCGGCTCTGCTGTAGGAAGCCGGCAGAATCTGCCTGGCCTGTCTGGTGCTGATTTCAAAGTCAGGAACGAGCAGGGTGAATTTCCATGACTCATGGACCGGCAGCTGCCGGATCAGCCATCTGCCGCTGTCTGTCTTCAGCGAGGCGCATAAGCCGCCATAGACACAGGGGCCGGTATTGTCGGGATGGCCTTCAATTCTGGTGATCAGCTGAAAGATGTCATCTTTTGTAAAAACATTTCCGTGCAGGGCGCCGGCAGCAGCGACGCCTGCCGCGAGAAACGCGGCGCTGGAGCCCATCCCCCGGGTAGAGGGGATCTGTGTGTCAAACCTGACGCGGACATGGTCATGGACGCCGATGGCTTCACAGCCGGCCCGGTAAGCCTGCAGGAACAGGTTGTCCCTGTTGTTGTAGCGTTCCTCGGTATTTTCCAGAATATCGGTGTCCGCCGGTTCCACTTCATAGGTGTTGTATACATCCAGGCCGATGCCGAGGCAGTCAAAGCCGGGACCGATGTTGGCGCTTGAGGCGGGTGCCTTAATTCTGAGCATTGCCCAGGCCCCTCATTCTTTCGGCAATGACATGGAGGCCGTCTTCTTTTTCGATGGAGCGGGTGAAGCGGACTTTCATGTCCTTCAGCTCAGCCAGGTTGGCCGGCACTTTGACGCCGGACAGTTTTTCCAGGGCGTCCATGGCTTCAAAATCGTCGTCCTTCTTTTCGCCGGTGATGGAGAAATAGACGTCGCGGCAGAATTTGTAGGGAGATGCGGTGGAAAGGACAACGGCAGGAGTATAGTCGCCGGTTTCCTTCTGGTATCTTTCCATGGCACTGACGCCGACGGCTGTATGCGGGTCTATCAGCACATTCTGTTCGACAAAGAGGTCATGGATGGTAAGAGCGCACTGTTCCTCATTTGTCCAGTAGCCGCTGAATGTCTCCCGGATCTTCTTTAACATCACGTCATCAATCCGGTAGGAGCCCTTTGCCTTGAGGGAATCCATCATCGCTGAAACCTTGATATCGTTGTTTCCGGATAACATGAACAGCAGTCTTTCCAGATTGGAGGAAATCAGGATGTCCATGGAAGGGGACATGGTGGTCAGGAATCTGCGGTCAAGCGAGTAGACGCCTGTCGCCAGGAAATCCGTCAGGACATTGTTCGAGTTGGAAGCGCAGATCAGCTTTCTGACCGGCAGGCCGATCTGTTTTGCCAGATAGCCGGCCAGGATATCGCCGAAGTTTCCGGTCGGCACGACAAAGTTGACAGGATCGCCGCAGTCGATTGTGCCATTATTGACCAGCTGCGCATAGGAATAGTAGTAATAGACAATCTGGGGAACCAGACGGCCGATATTGATGGAGTTGGCGGAGGAGATCGTCACGCCGTAGCAGGCGTCGAGAACCTCTTTGGAAGAGACGGCTTCCTTGACCATTCTCTGGCAGTCGTCAAAGTTGCCCTTTACGGCAATAACTTCGACATTGTCACCTCTGGAGGTGGCCATCTGCTTTTTCTGGATCGGGGAAACGCCGATTTCCGGATAGAAGACGGTGATGGCTGTATGGGGGACGTCCGCAAAGCCGCTCAGGGCTGCCTTGCCGGTGTCGCCGCTGGTCGCTGTCAGGATGGAGACGATGTCGTTTCTGTTTTCTTTTTTATAGGCCGCTGTCAGCAGGCGGGGCAGGATTGTCAGGGCAATGTCCTTGAAGGCGCTTGTCGGACCGTGCCACAGCTCCATCAGCCAGCCGCCGCGGATCTGCTTCAGCGGAACAATCTTTTCCGTATCAAATTTGGAGTCATAGGCGCCGTATACACAGTCATGGATTTCTTCTTCCGTATAATCGTCAAGAAGCGCCCTGATGATCTTTGCGGCGCATTCCTGGTATGAGTCGTTCAGGATCTCTTCCACGGGCACTTTCACGTCGATGGATTCAGGTGTGTACAGGCCGCCGTCCTTTGCCAGACCGGCAATGACGGCCTCGTGGGCACTGAGGGAATCCTCTTTATTTCTTGTGCTGATATAACGTGTCATAATTCCTCCTTGTAAAGTCTGCGCTAAAATGATACTATGTTGTCGTTTTAAAAACAAGTGTATTCCTATTGGAAACAACAGGGGGTAGGAAATGAAGATTGGTTTGCTTGGACACGGTGTTGTCGGACGCGGCGTCCGCGAGATTATCGACGCCGGGGCGACCTGGGAAGTCAGGGAACTCGAAGTCAAAAGGATCCTGGTCAAGGATGAAATCGAAATGGTTGATCCGCGCTGCACACTGGATTTTGAGGAAATTCTCAACGATCCGGAAATTGAGATCGTCGCCGAATGCATGGGCGGTCTTGAGCCGGCCCACACATTTGCCAGAAAAGCCCTGGAGAAGGGCAAGTATGTTGTGACATCCAACAAGAAGATGCTGGCGACATACTGCGAGGATTTATTCAAAACAGCCGTGGCCAACGGCGTGACAGTCCATTATGAGGCCTCCTGCGGCGGCGGCATCCCCTGGATGGCTGCCCTTGACAGAATCCGCCGGGTGGACGATATCGAAAGCTTCCGCGGCATCTTCAACGGAACAACGAATTATATTCTTGAAAGAATGAAGCGGGAAGGAACTGATTTTGCCGACATGCTCAAAGAGGCGCAGAACCTCGGCTACGCGGAAAGGGATCCTTCCGATGATATTGACGGCCATGACGTCAAATACAAGGTTGCCCTGTCGGTTGTCAAGGCATTTGACAGGCTGGTGGACATCAATGACATCACCACCTTCGGCATCCGCACCATCCGCAAGGCGGATCTGGAATACTGCGCCGCCAACGGCTATACCTGCAAGCTGATCGGCACCGGCAGCGATTACGGCGATTATGTCAGCGCCTGTGTCATCCCGATGTTCCTGAAGGCGGACGATGTGTTCTCCAACATCCCGCTCAACTTCAACGTCATCGAGTCGCAGTCAAAGACGCTCGGCGCCGCTTCCTTTGTCGGCCAGGGCGCCGGCTCCCTGCCGACAGCCCACGCGGTTGTCCAGAATATCATTGATATCTGGAAGAACCAGGATCCGGAAATCAACGACAAATTTGTCAGACCTGTTGACAACCAGGTCCATAAGGGTGTTTTCTATATCCGCACCGCGAAACAGGCGGCCTTCACGCCGCTGATTGACAGACACGTTTCCGAAACGGCGTTTGTCACAAAGAAAATCTCCCTGGTGGAGGCAGCAGCCGCAGCGGCGGCCGCTGATGATGAAACATTGTTTATCGCGGAGGTGGCACAATGATCAAAGTAGTGAAATTCGGCGGCTCTTCCGTCGCCAACTCAACCCAGTTCAAAAAAGTCAGGGGCATCGTCGAATCCGATCCCGACCGCAAGTTTGTGGTAACCAGCGCCTGCGGCAAGGAATCGCATGAGGACCATAAGATCACTGATCTTCTCTATCTGTGCGACGCCCATATCCGCTACGGCGTATCCGTCGAACCGATTTTCCAGCTGATCCGCGACAAGTACATGCGGATCAAGGAGGATCTCGGTCTCAAACTGGACCTGGAATATGAATTTGCCAGAATCCGCTCCCAGATGGACTACGGCATGAGCCAGGACTATCTGGTCAGCCGCGGCGAATACCTGACCGCAAGATGCCTGGCGGAATATCTCGGCGCCGACTTTGTGGACGCGGCCGAGTGTATTATCTTCCGTTATGACGGCGAGATCGACATGGAAAGAACAGAGGAGCTCCTGAAAGAAAAGTGCGCCCATTCCCGCCGTGTCGTCATTCCCGGCTTCTACGGGGCAATGCCCAACGGCGTCATCCGCGTCATGAGCAGGGGCGGCTCGGACATCACCGGTTCCGTCATTGCCAACATCATCAACGCCGACGTCTATGAAAACTGGACCGATGTTTCCGGCTTCATGGTCGCCGATCCCAGAATCATCAAAAACCCGCTCAGAATCCCGAGAATCACCTACAGCGAACTCAGGGGCATGAGCTATATGGGCGCCAATGTTCTTCACGATGACGCGGTCTTCCCGGTCAAAAACAAGAACATTCCCATCAATATCAGAAACACAAACGAGCCTGACAACCCCGGCACAATGATCATGAATGACTGCAGCGCGCTCGATGAAAAAGAACCGCCGCACGTGCTGACCGGCATCACCGGCCGCAAGGACTACACGGTCATCACGGTCGTCAAGAGCCACAGCTCCGCCGAGGTCGGATTCCTCAAGCGCATTCTTGAAATCTTTGAGGAATACCATATTTCCATCGAGAGCGTGCCGGTGACAGTGGATACATTCTCGGTCATTGTCCAGACAAAAGCCGTGGAAACATGTATCTATGAAATCATCGCCCGCATCAAAAAGGTCATCCAGCCGGATGATCTCAAGGTGGAGGAACGCCTTGCCCTGATCGCGATTGTCGGCAGAGCGATGAAATCCGTGCCCGGCATTTCCGGCCGTCTGCTTTCAGAGTTCGGCCGCAACCAGATCAACATCAAGGTCATCAACCAGAGTTCGGATGAGCTCTCCATCGTTGTCGGCGTCGACAACCGTGACTTCGAAAAAGCAATCCGCTGCATATATGACAAATTCATCAAGGATGAGGAGGCAGAGAAATGAAAATCGGAATTCTCGGCGCGACAGGCGCCGT
>JAUNJW010000122.1 GCA_030533035.1 Erysipelotrichaceae bacterium | reverse complement strand
CATTTTTCAGCAGGGTCATGCCGGCCTTGTTCAGTTCAATGGTTATCTCTTTTTTCTTCATAAATCATCCTCATTCTGAAAGATCAATCCAGTACCTCTCCAGGTATACTTTATTATCCGGCTCATAAACTTCGGATTCATAGATGCCGCCGTTTTTCAGAATTGTTTTTCTGCTGCCTTCATTTCCTTTTCTGCAGGTGATCAGCACTTTTCCGATGCCAAGCTTCCTGCACTCAGGAAGAACCATTTCAAGCATCTGCGACGCATAGCCTTTCCTGCGCTCATCCGGCGCAACGGAATATCCTATGTGGCCTCCGTACTTTTCAAGATAGTCATTGAAACAATGCCTGACCTGTACCATACCGACAATTTTATGATCCTCTTCCCTGACAAGCATATACTGTGTCGCAGGAACGAGCCCTTCAGAAACTGTCTCTGGATTTTTATTGTTTTCTGAAAAACGAATCCAGTCTTCCGGGTTTTCAAAATCCCTGAGCCCGCCGGTGCCGTCCATTGAATCACCGCACTCAAGGAAAGCCTTCCGCCAGGCGCGGATCTGCTGCTCATATTCCATTGTCGGTTCTGTCAGTTTCATATGGTTTTTCTTTTCATCTTTCGGTCAGTAACTATGATATATCAGATCACTCAATAATTGACTGATATAACCGATTTCCGGAAAGGAAAAACCGGAAACAGGTTCTGACTGCCGTCATTTCTGACGGTCTCAAAAGTTCCGGCTCCCGGTCATTCATCGTTTTACAGTGATTTTACTCAGCTTTCCCTGCTTTCAGATCAGCTGATATGTTGTCCTGCGGAATACATTGTTTCCGATCACAAATTTCTTCGGATCCACTCTGTTTGCCAGTTCAGAGGATGTAATGAAATCTTTTCCGACCCTGACAAGAATCTGCCTGCCTTTTGTTTCGACGAGAAAATATCCGTCGCTGTTGTTCATGTAATCCGCGATCTGCACAATACCCGGCTGAACTATGAAGTCGGCTGTCTTTTCCAGCAGCGACTGTTTTTTCCTTCTGATCAGCGGATAGATGGCATCCGCGTCCTTATATTTTGCGTAACACGCGGCATCTTTCTTATCCCGGCATTTTCCTGTTTTCATATACGATTCCAGATCAACCGGCTCCCTGGTTTCATTGAATGTCAGCCTGCCGTCATCATCGAGCAGATAATCGAGGCTGATATTCAGAAGAGACGCGATCACTTTCAGATTTTCCACGTCCGGCATGCCGCGGTCTGATTCCCATTTCGCGACTGCTGATCTTGATACACCCGCTTTCCGGGCAAATTCCTCCTGCGAAAGGTTCGCTTTCTTTCTCGCTTCCCTGAGTTTTTCTCCAAATGTCATATACAGATTCCTTTCTGCGCTGGTGCGCTCATCCTTCGTCTGTATGATAGGTTCCGGGCTCTGCCTTTCACAAGGGACGGACCGTCTCACCGCTGTTACTTATCGTAACACAGTTCTTTTTCAGTCATTTCTTTGAATCAGCGGCTTTCCAGCCGGTGCTGAACAAGACATGTCTATTTCAGAAACTGTATTATTTCTCAGCCCTTTAAAAACGCCTGTGTAAATCATCACGGGCTTTTCTGATATTGCTGTTTTAACTGGAAAGACACTTTGAAGAGTGATTGTCAGCGGGTGGAATCACGTTGAACAAGTGAAACGCTGATGACATTTTCTTTCTGTACTTCTTTTCCCGCAATCAGGTCCGGAAGGATTTCACTGGCCCTGCCTGTACGGCGGCCGTTCTTCTTGACCTTGAATCCATATTCTTTCTTCAGTGTAATCAGCTGCGGAACCTTCTTTTATTCAGTCTGATTCTGTACTGCATACCTTGACCCGGTTGATCAGACCTGTGCGGAATATTATAATTGTTGTTACATAACACCTGTTATAAAACGGAAGGAGAAACTGCAATGCCGCGGAAAACAAAAATATCAAAGGAAATGATCATTGACGCCGCTGTCGAAATCACCAGAGAGTACGGCTTTGAAAAGATCAACGCCAGAACAGCCGCACAGCAGCTGCACTGCTCCACCCAGCCGGTCATGTACCACTTCACGACCATCGACAGCCTGAAGCGGGCCGCTTACGCAAAGACCGACCGCATTCATTCGGAATATCTGATGAATATTCCGGAAGACCGGGATCCGGTGATGTCAGTCGGACTGAACTATATCCGCTTTGCGGTGGAAGAACCTCAGCTGTTCCGCTTTCTGTTCCAGTCCGGCTATGCCAGGGAAAACAGTCTTCCGGAAATGATTGACTCCGAAGAACTGATTCCGGTTCTCGCGGTCATGGAAAAGGAATCTGGCCTCAGCAGAGAGAAAATCAGGCAGGTGTTTCTGACCGTGGCCTTGTTTACCCACGGCTATGCCAGCCTCATCGCCGGCAGCGGCCTGGAATATGATGAGAAACTTGTCGCGGAACATCTTGAGCGCACATGGAACGGCGCTGTGCTCGCGGCGGAACAGGAGGAAAATTCATGAGGGTGATATTGCACGATCTTGGAAATGAATACAGAGAACTGATTGAAACAAAATGTGACCGCTCAGTTGAAGCTGACGGGAAATACGCCCCGTGCCAGGGCTGCTTCGGCTGCTGGACAAAACATCCTGCCGGATGTTTTATGAAAGATAGCCTGCAGCAGGTATGCCGGATCATCGGTCAGGCGGATGAGCTGATCATCATCACAGAGAATCTGTATGGGGGATACAGCGCCGATATCAAAAACGTGCTGGACCGCTCAATCGGCACCTCCACCCCTTTCAGCACTTACAGAGGAAGGCAGATGCACCATACCCTGCGCTATGGAATGCATGACCTCTGGAAGGTGATTGTCTACGGCGATATTACTGAGAAGGAAAAAGAAACCTTCCGTTATATGGCAGGACGCAACGCCGTCAATGACGGATTTGAACGTTCGGAAGTCTTGTTTATTGAAGACCTTTCAGGATTGGAGGAACTGCTGTGAAAACTGTACTGATCAACTGCAGCCCGAAAAAACGGTTCTGCGCTTCCGCATATTTTCTTTTCCTGGAGAAGCTTTTCCTGAACGGTGAAAAAGTGACTGAAAAGCTGCGCACCCCGGGGGATCATGAGCGCATCCTGGAACAGCTCAAAGACGCGGACGCGGCTGTATTCGCCGTCCCCCTCTATGTGGACGGGATTCCTTCCCATGTCCTGCGCTTCATGGAAAAAATGGAGATTTTCTGCAGAGAGAATGACCTGCACATGAATGTTTACTGCATCGCCAACAACGGCTTTATTGAAGGAAAGCAGAATGAGCCGCTGATGCAGTGCTTTGATAATTTCTGTGCAAGGGCAGATCTGAAATGGGGCGGCGGTGTCGGCATCGGCGGCGGTGTTATGCTGAATGTGACCAGAATCCTGTTTGCCGTAGAGATTGCCCTGCTCGTGCTCAATACCGTGCTCAGCGCAATCAATACCGGAAACTTCTTCCCGAAGGAGGCCTGGATCAGTTTCGGTGAAAACGCTGCCCTTCTGCTGTTCTTCAACCTGGGCGTGCTGTTTTACCTCGGCCGCATGGGCGCCTGCATCCGCAAAGGAACCTTCAGTGACAAAAAATACACCCGCATCCTGCTGCCTTCCTTCGTCTTCATTATTTTCGCCGACATTTTCTTCATCATCATCTCCGTGTTTGAGGGCGGGATCTTCCGCGGCTGGCTGTCGAAGAAGGAATACGGCAGACCCTGAAGCTGCTCAGAAAGTAAAACCTGTGCGGCCATGCCTGCTGTGTGATTGCGGGAGCCGCAGGAATCCGTATAGAATGAAATTGCATCAGCTTTTATGGAGGCATTTATGACAGACCATTGTTTTCCTGATCATTTCCTGTTCGGCGGGGCCATCTGCGCCATGCAGGCAGAGGGAGGCTTTCTGCAGGGCGGCAAGGGGCTTTCCAACGGCGACCTGAGGAGAAAAGGCCTCGGGAATTTCAATGAATTTGATATCAACAATCCGGACACCGGCAATCTTGACGATTATTCCTTCCGCCGCGGCGTGGACTTTTACCACCGCTATAAAGAATATCTTGCTGAAATGCATGAGCTCGGGCTGCAGTGCTTCCGTCTGAGCATTTCCTGGTCAAGGATTTATCCCAACGGTGATGATGATACACCGAATGAGGAAGGGCTTAAGTATTACGATGACGTGTTTGACGAAATGAACCGGCTGGGCATCGAACCATTCGTCACGCTTTCCCATTTTGAGATCCCGCTGAATCTGGTGAAGAAGTATAACGGTTGGCTAGACAGAAGAGTCATCGGCTTCTATGAGAAGTACTGCCGTACGGTTTTTGAACGGTACAAAGGGAAAGTGCGGTACTGGATCACATTCAATGAGATCAACAACGTCGTCTCTTTCCCCTTCTGGGCAATCGGCCTGGATGTCAGAAACAGCCGGAACCCGATGCAGGACATGTATCAGGCGCTCCATCATCTGTTTGTCGCCAACGCTCTTTCCGTCAAAGCACTGCGGGAAATTGATCCGGATGCCAGGATTGGCGATATGACGTCCGTTTCCACCATCTACGCGTATTCGTGCGATCCCGATGAAGTATTTGAAGCGTTCCGGCAGAGAAGACTGAAATACTTCTTCATCGACATGCAGGCAAAGGGAGAGTATCCCTATCAGATGAAGCGGTTCTTTGAAGAGAATAATGTACACCTGACAATTGAAGACGGTGATCTGGAAATCCTGAAGCAGAATACCGTGGATTATATTACATGCAGCTATTATCAGTCCGCTGTCTATAAGAAAGGCGAAGCTCTGACTTCGGATACCGGCGGTTTCCGCTCAAAGGCGAAAAATCCGTATCTGAACGCGACGCAGTGGGGCTGGCAGATTGACCCGAAAGGACTGCGCTTTGTCCTCAATGAGCTGTATGAAAGATATCATCTTCCCATCTTCATCTCCGAAAACGGCGTCGGAATGATCGAAACACTGGATGAAAACAATACCGTGGCAGACGATTACCGTACCGAATATATCCGGGACCATCTCCTGGCAGTTTATGAAGCCATAAAGGACGGTGCCGATGTATTCGGCTATGCATACTGGGGTCCGTTCGATATCGTCGCGGCTTCAGCGGGCAGTATGGACAAACGCTATGGTTTCGTTTTCGTGGATTATGATGACAACGGCCGTGGAAGCGGAAAACTGTACCGCAAAAAGTCCTTTGACTGGTACAAAAATGTCATTGAGACAAGAGGCGCCTCCCTCTTTGAAAACTGAAGAAAATCTCATAAAAAAGAATACTAAAATCCGGATCCTCAGGTCTGCCTGCTGAATGGCTTATTTCCTGAAGTCCGGATTTTCTTTTTGTACTGATCAGATTAAGAACATGGGATTATAACTCTTCACCGTTGGATATACAGATCTTCTGGATGTAATAGAAGCTGTCCTTTTTCTTTCAAGGGATTCCCTGCCTTTATCATCCATATCGACATAAATCATTCCGTAGTGCTTTTCAATCTGGCCGGCAGTGAAGCTGACCAGGTCAATGGCGCCGAGTCCGTTTTCGACATCGAACAAAGGCTTGTTATAACGGTCGTTGGTGAACCTCCTGTCTGGAAATTGATCATATTTCCTCTTTTCACTTACATTCTATCTGCGCGGATTCAGTATTACCCTGCTGAAAAATAGCACAAGCTGTGCCCTGTTTCCGTTGGGATCCGCTGGTTCTCCAGGCCATGCAAAAACGTATAAGATTTCTGAAAAAGCACATTATACGAATACATCCAGACCAAATATAAAAAGCCGCAGCCAGTCCGCCGCAGCCTGAATTGTTGAGGAACCGGTGTCACTGCCCGGTTTCTCAATTCTGTTTTTCCGAAACAGCGAAACTGCCGAGGTAACGGACTTCCGGGACAGCCTTGATTTTTTCAATCTGCTCTGCCGTGATGCCGCCGCTGTTTTCGACTTCAATGATGTAATGATATGAACCCAGCCGGCTGCCTTCAGGACGGTCATGGATTGTCACAAGTTCAAGCCCGGCTTTGGATATTTCGACAATGATATCGTCAATGCGGTTTGCCCCACAGGTTGCCACAAAGACAGCCCTGGGCAGCGTATTTCCATCCGGCTGCGATGCGGAAAGAACGTAAAACCTGGTTTTGTTTGCGTCTGTGATCTGCACATTCTCCGCCAGTATTTCCAGTCCGTAAAGTCCGGCCGCCGCGGGAGCAGCAATCGCCGCGATTGTTCTGTCTCCGGTTTCTGAAACATAGCTTGCGGCAGCTGCGGTACTCGGCATTTCCTTTGTCTCAGCATCCGGCATATGTTCTTTTC
>JAUNJW010000349.1 GCA_030533035.1 Erysipelotrichaceae bacterium | reverse complement strand
GATCCCACGGATCCAGCACGGCCGGCTTCTGCTTCAGGATCTTCTTCTGTTCCTTTGTCAGGTACTTTTTATTGACAACCGCTTCATAGACATACTTGTCAAACCAGGTATCCGTGCAGATATAATAGCCGTCATTGGCCACTTTCTCACCCCAGGAATTCTCGATCTTCCAGCGGTTGGGCTTGTCGTCGACCAGGTTGACGCCGGTGAGCACCATGGCATGGTTCATCGCGCTGTGGCGGATGTCGAGCATTTCCGCTTTGGTCATGGCGAGATTCATGTCAAAGGTGGTCTCATAGTCAAACTGCTGATCGTCCCAGAGACCGGTTGTGCGGTCGCCGTCCTTGCCGCAGTCGCAGCCGAACCAGACCGGCTCTCCGTCTTTCAGTGTGTCGAGAATTGCCTTTTTGAGCTCTTCCATCGGCACATTGAGCAGGACAACCTTTTCCCCGTCAACGACATTGCCGAGATACTCGACGGTGAATGTCTTATGGAACGGCTTGTCAGCGGTCGGGCCGTTGATGACGCTGACATATTCTTCCATCTGCCGGCCGAGATATTTCTCATAGAACGCCATCGGGGTGACGTGGTATTCGGCATGCGCCTTGCTGTCACTGTCATAGTATTCAAAGGTGAATTCCTGCGGCGGCAGACCGAAGCAGGAAGCGACCAGGGAATAGATTTCCTTCATCGCCTCTTCGCGCAGGCCTGCGATCTCCCCGTCACGGTTTTCCTCATGGGCCTTATGGGCGTCGAGGGCAAATCTTCTGAGCCGCTTGTTGAGCAGGCCGTTCATCGCCCGGGTGTGGCTGGACTGCCATGTTTCCTGCATCGCCGTTTTCGGGCAGATGCCGTACTTTCTGATCAGCGACACCAGCATGTTCCACTGGCCGCCGTCGGAAACCGCGCTGTCAAGCAGGAATCTGTTCTTTTCGCTGCCGAGCGGCTGATCGATTTCAGAGACAATGCATTCCATGAACCAGTTGGCCTTTTCGAGCTTGTCATAGAAGGCCACATAGTTCTGGGAGAGTTCGAATTCCTTGATTTTGTATTTTGCAGCGATCATCTCGCGGAGCACGTTCATCGCCGCGAAAATCCAGCAGCGGCCGGACTGGTTCTGGGCTGTCGCGCTCATCGTTTTCAGATCAATGGTGAAAATGTTGGGGTTTGCGTTTTCTGCCTCAAAGACGCGGCTGATCGCCGCCAGGTCGTTTTTTGTCAGCGCATTGCGGACAACACGGGCTTTGATATCCTGTGAATAGTCTTCGCGCAGGGCGGTGAGTTTTTCATTGGTCAGTTTCATCGGTTTATTCCTTCTTTTGCAATATTCTACACCAGAACAGCCTTTAAAGGACAAACCGCTTTGCATGTTCATGGCAGCAGCGAAGCGAAAACACACAGGCGCAGGCTGCCCTCAGCCCCGGCGCAGGTCTGCAGGACCAGGATGCTTTCCGTTCCGGACGGCACATAATCACAGCTGACGGATGAATGTCCCATCACTTCTTCCAGCCATCTTTTCTGCTCATCCGCCGAAACAAAACGGCGCGTCCGCACCAGTGAAGCCGGTTCCCTGTTTTCATCCAGCAGGCAGACAGCGAAGATTTCATACTGTTTTTCTTCATGTTCCTCATACAGGGAAAAGAACCTGTTTTCTTCAAATACCCGCTGTTCCGCAAGACGGTGCAGCGGTGTGAACATCAGGTCCGGATCAAAGAAAACCGAATGGCCGTAAATCACCCTGACGGGATCTGAGGGCTGGCACTGATGATCAAAGAACAGCGTTCCGGTGATGCCGTATGAGCCGTCGAAGAGATGATCCAGATACCAGGAATTGTCATTCCCCTGCACCACCGGCAGCGAGACCAATCCGCTTTCAAACTGAAGCCATGCCCGCCAGTCCGGATTGCGCCGCGTCAGTTCGTCCTGCCAGTCACTGACCCGGTCAGCTTCCCTGATCTGCAGGATTTCCTTCTGCAGATGTTTCTGCGGCTGTACCCGGACAGCGTTTCTGCCTTCCAGATAAATCCCGGAACCCAGTGTGAATCCCAGGC
>JAUNJW010000348.1 GCA_030533035.1 Erysipelotrichaceae bacterium | reverse complement strand
TTAGCTTCTCCACTTTCTTTACAAACTGCAGCCATTCTTCTTTCTGGCTTTTCTGGTATTCGCGGCCTTTGTCCGTCAGATGATAATACTTGCGGGCCGGCCCGGAAGAGGATTCTTTCAGATATGTCTGCAGATAACCGCTGTCCTTGAGCCTTTTGAGGATCAGGTAAAGGGTACCGGCAGTTACGGAGAGTTCCTGTGAAATGGCCTCGGTCAGCTCATAGCCGTAACGGTCGTCATCAAACAGCTGACAGAGCACACACAGTTCGAGAACACCTTTTTTAAACTGGGCATCCATAGGCTTTTTACCTCCTGCACATAAAATGTAACACATACTATTATGCAATGCAATATAGTGAGTAAAACAAAATTGTGAATTATGATTAAGATATGATCAGAACAGCGGAAGAAAAAGACACAAAGGCAGTGCAGGAACTGATTGAACTCCTCGAAGACTGCACATTTGACTCAGAAAACTTTGCCAGGATCTTCAGGGATCAGCTGGCGGATGAGCGCTGGACCTGTTTTGTCTATGAAAAGGAAGGGGAGATTCTGGCCTGCCTGAACATGCGCATGGAAGAACAGCTCCATCACTGTGCGAAAGTGGCGCAGATCCTGGAGCTGATTGTCAAGGAGGATAAACGCTGCCAGGGAATCGGCGCGCAGCTGTTCCGGGCAGCCTGTGACCATGCGGCGGAAAACGGATGTGTGCAGGTGGAGCTGGAAACCAGCAGCTGGCGCAAAAGAGCACATGCCTTTTATGAAAGGGAAGGCATGAATGATGACCATTCCTTCTTTACGATGAAACTGAAATGACCTCCGCGGATATACGCAGAGGCCATTTTTTTAAAGATTCAGTTTTTTACAGAAGCGGCATGTTGTTGGCAGCACAGATTTTTTCCATTTCCGCCGGCCAGATGGATGCCTGAACCTCGCCGATGTGCGCTTTATTCAGCAGTAACATGCACAGTCTGGACTGACCGATGCCGCCGCCGATGGAATAAGGCAGCTCACAGTTCATAATCATCTTGTGATAGGGCAGGGTCAGACGGCCTTCGCAATGTGACGCTTTGCACTGCTCAACGATGGAGTTTTCATCTACGCGGATGCCCATGGAAGAAATTTCCAGGGCTCTGTTCAGTGAAGGCAGCCAGAACAGCAGGTCACCGTTGAGATCCCAGTCGTCATAGTCCGGGGCTCTGCCGTCATGCGGCCTTCCGCTGCGCTTCAGCGGTCTGCCGATTCTCTTGATGAAGATACAGCCTTTTTCTTTTGTGACGATGTCTTCTCTTTCCTTCGGCTTGAGATCCGGATACATGTCTTCCAGTTCCTGGGCAGTGTAGAAATACACGTCATCTGCCAGATGGCAGACAGCCTGGGGATACTTGTACCAGACTTCGTGCTCCATATGCTTGATGACCTTGAAGATATTGCGGACAGTCTGCTCAAGCATTTCGTCCGTTCTTTCTTTTTTGTCGATCACCATCTCCCAGTCCCACTGGTCAACATAGACGGAGTGCAGATTGTCCACCAGCTCATCGCGGCGGATCGCGTTCATATTGGTATACAGGCCTTCATGAAGATTGAAGCCGTATTTTTTCAGCGCATATCTTTTCCATTTGGCGAGTGACTGGACAACTTCGATTCTCTCGCCACTCATTTCCTGGATGTCAAAAGAAACAGGTCTTTCGATACCGTTCAGATTGTCGTTGAGACCGGAGCTTCTGGTCACAAACAGCGGTGCGCTGATTCTGGAAAGACCAAGCTCACGGCCGAGTTCTTTCTGGAATGTGTCGCGGATGTACTTGATCGCTTCCTGGGTATCACGCACGCTCAGGACAGGATCATAGTTTACAGGGATCTGAACTTCCATGATAATCACCTCACATATGCGCACTATTTTATCACAATCAGAAGAACATGAAACCTCTATAATTCAGCGATTCAGCGCATAAAAGCACATTTTTCGATAAACGGCAGTCAAAACACTTGAAACATCAATTAAATTGTATACAATTAAATTGATAAAAGGAGATTTACTATGACACATTAT
>JAUNJW010000121.1 GCA_030533035.1 Erysipelotrichaceae bacterium | reverse complement strand
CATTCCTGCAGACGCTTCAGAAGATTCTCAAAATATGATGTTATTTCCTTTGCGTTGGCCTGCAGAACACTATACAGAATCTTACCATGTTCCTGAGCTTTTACATAAACAGTTTCACTGAGCGTGCCGTTTTCAAACGCCGCTGCCAGTTCATCCGCATCCATTTCTTTAACCTGACCTTCGCACAGGACATAGTCCAGATACAGGTCCTCAAAGACGGGATTGTCACGGTCTGTCAGGTTGCCGCATGTCAGATCAACGTAATCCTGCAGGAATCTGTCAGAGTCATCGAACATGACCGTGAACCAGGCAAAGTCATTTTCCATCGCCAGCTGCAGCCAGGAATAATTACGCTCTGCCAGCACAATCTGTTCACCGTTGAACACCGCGCTGAAAGGTTCTGAAACCTCCCTGATTTTCAGAAGGGAGACTTTCCCCTGAACATTTCCGTATGAACACGGCAGGATGATCTGTTCCTTCTGTTTTACCCGGCGCCAGGCGGTACGGCGCATGTCCCTGATTTCCATGGACAAAATTATAACCCGTCCTGAAGAGAACGGGTTAAGGGATCATCAGTTTTTAATCCATTTGCGGTAGGCCCATACTGCCAGGCAGCCGCCGCAGACTGAGAAGATGATACTGCCGATCAGGCCGTTGGCACCGATGCCGAGCAGTCCGCCCAGGAATCCGGCGACAATTCCGCCGAAGAGACCGAGGCAGCAGTTGAAGATCATGTTGGAGCTGTCCATATGCATGAGCGTTGTAATCAGCCAGCCGGAAACGGCGCCGATGATGAGATCAACAATCAGATTGATTAACATTTCTACCTCCGTGAACAGTTTACGATCTGTTCATAACCGTATGATAGCACGCTCTGCGGAAAAGTAAACAAGAAATTTGACCGGCGGTCAATTTTCTTCGCTGAGTTCCCTGATTCTTTCAAACAGGAAGCCTTCGCGGATGCCGGTATCCGAAATCAGGACTTCCTTTGCCTCAAAGACGGCGCAGATCTCCAGGATCATATGCATGCCGAACAGCAGGATGGCAGCCCTGGTGGGTTCAACAACACGCTTCAGGGCGTCGCAGGCAGTTTCCTCACCGGTCCTGATTCTTTC
Source organism: Erysipelotrichaceae bacterium (assembly GCA_030533035.1). Lineage (GTDB taxonomy): Bacteria > Bacillota_I > Bacilli_A > Erysipelotrichales > Erysipelotrichaceae > Bulleidia. The sequence continues at coordinate 5,254 of JAUNJW010000121.1, read as the reverse complement.
AAACAGGTCGATCAGATTCAGGGTGGAGATCCTGTGCCTGTCGCCGTAGACCTCTTCAGAGAGAAGGCCGACAGCCCTGGCGGTGCCGCCGATGCCGATGACTGTATCTGACTGCACATCGAGCAGGGGATATTCTTTTCTTGCCTTTAACAGTTCTTTGCGGCATTCCTTTGTGTCCAGCGGCAGGTGGGCAAGCCGCACACAGCCCAGATGAAAGCTCATCGCTTCCAGTGCCTCGCCGTTTTCAAAGCGGATCAGCTCGGTGGAGCCGCCGCCGACGTCAAAGGCAATGCCGTCCTTAAGATCCGGGAAGGAGACTTTGGCACCGCTGAAATCGCACATGGCTTCTTCCTTTCCGGTCAGCGGATATACTTTGAAGCCGCTCTCTTCAAGCGCCGCGATCAGTTCGTCCCTGTTTTCGATCCGGCAGGGTTCTGTCACATCCGCGAAGCGGTATTCAATTTCCATACCGTCAAGAATGGCGGCGTAGCCCTTGAGGATATCAGAAGCCTTGCGGATGCCTTCCGGCGACATCCTGCCGTCCTTTACGTCGTCAATCAGATGGGCCGGGGTGGATATATATTTCAGATTGCGCAGGGAAGTGCCGTATGCCTCATAGACAAGCAGCACGACTGTATTTGAGCCGATATCGGCGATTCCGTATCTGGTCATAGGATTACCTCCGGTTTAATCGTAACAGATTTGCGGCCGCAATCGTAGAGGACCGGCATGCCGGCAAGTGAAAAAGAATGGAATTAGGGAACAGCTTTGGTATAATGGGTACAGTGAAATCCATAGGGGGAAATCATGTATAAACGAGTATTACTGAAACTGAGCGGCGAAGCTCTGTCCGGTGAAGGCAGGAACTTCGATCCCGCTGTGCTCCATACGCTGGCCACAGAAATCAAGGAAGCTGCTGACCTCGGCGTTGAAATCGCGATCGTTGTCGGCGGCGGCAACTTCATCCGCGGCAAGATGGTCGAAGACATCGGCATCGAAAGAATCCAGGGCGATTATATGGGAATGCTGGCGACAATCATCAACGCGCTCGCCATCCAGAGCGCCCTTGAAAGCGTCGGCGTCGACACCCGCGTACAGACAAGCATTGACATGCCGAAAGTGGCTGAGCCGTTCATCCAGAGAAGAGCGGTCAGACATCTTGAAAAGGGCCGTGTCGTCATCTTCGGCGGCGGAACAGGAAGCCCTTATTTCTCCACCGACACAACAGCCGCATTAAGAGCCAGTGAAATCAAGGCGGAGGTCATCCTCATGGCCAAGAACGGCGTCGACGGCGTCTATTCCGCGGATCCCAGAAAGAACCCGGACGCAAAGCGCTATGAACATCTGACATATCTTGACCTTCTCAACGAGGGCCTTGAGGTCATGGACTCCACCGCGACCAGCATGTGCATGGACAATAATATGGAACTTATGGTCTTCAACATGAATGAACCAGGTAATATTGTGAAGGCCTGCAAAGGTGAAAAAATCGGAACGATCATCAGCAAGGAGGAGAAATAATCATGACATACGCTATTATCGATTCCAGCAGCGCAAAGATGGAAAAAGCAGTTGCGCATCTGCAGTCTGAACTCAACACTGTCCGTACTGGCATGGCAAATGCCAAGATGCTTGACAAGGTTATGGTCAACTATTACGGCTCCCCGACACCGCTGAACCAGATCGCCGGTATCTCCGTCCAGGAAGGCCGCATTCTGGTCATCAAGCCTTATGACCCGAGCTCCCTCAAGGAAATCGAAAAGGCATGCAACGCGGCTGATCTCGGCATCAACCCGCAGAACGACGGTTCCGTCGTCCGTCTGGCTGTCCCGCAGCTGACCGGTGAAACAAGAAAAGAAATGACCAAGAAGGTTTCCAAGCTCGCCGAAGAAGCCAAGGTTCAGATCAGAAATATCAGAAGAGAAGCCATGACAGCCGTCAAGAAAGACGAGACAATGGACGAGGACGTTCAGAAGGACGCCGAAAAAGAAGTCCAGAAGCTGACAGACAGCTTCATCAAGAAGATCGACAAGATCGCAGATGCCAAGAGCCAGGAAGTTCTGAAGGTATAAAAACAAAAGAGGTGCTCACGCACCTTTTTTTCAAAGAAGGAGTGTTTCATGCCGGAAATCAGAGTCCAGGACCTTTCCCACGCATACCGGACAAAAGACGCCGTCAGCGGTGTCTCTTTCAGCGTGGAAAGCGGCACTTGCACGGTGATCCTCGGTCCTTCAGGCGCCGGCAAGACGACACTGCTCAGATGCATCGCCGGCCTGGAAACACCGGAAAAGGGAAGGATTTTCTTTGACGGCAGGGATGTGACTTCGCTTTCCCCCTCGCAGCGGGGCATCGCGATGATCTTCCAGTCGGCCGCCCTGTTTGAACATACAAAGATCAAAGACAATATCGGCTACGGTCTGAGAAAACTCGGCTATTCAAAACAGGAAAGTGAAAAGATGGTATATGAAGCCGCCCAAAAGCTTCATATTGAAACGCTGCTTGACCGCTATCCCCACGCGGTCAGCGGCGGCGAAAGACAGCGGGCCTCGATCGCCAGGGCACTGGTCAGAAACCCGCAGATTCTTCTGCTTGACGAACCGTTCTCCTCACTTGACGCAAGGCTTTCCCAGCAGCTGCAGCAGGATGTGCGCAGGCTGCAGAAGGAAACCGGGATGACGATGATCATGGTAACCCATGACCAGAGCGAAGCCGCGGCCATGGCCGACAGACTGATCCTCATGCATGACGGCAGGATTGAGGCGGACGGCGCTCCCCGTGATCTGTACAATCATCCGCCGACACTCTTCGCCGCGGATTTCCTTGGAACATCGAGGATCAGCCGGGTGGAAAAGGGCAGTGAGCTCTTCGCGCTGCTCAAAGAGATGTTCGGCTTTTCAGAGAATGCTGCCACAGCCGCTCTGCGGCCTTCCGCCATCATTCTGGATGAGCAGTCAGAGCTGAAAGCGGAAGTTGTTTCCAGCCGCATGGACTATGAAATGTGCGAAGCGCGTATTCTGGCGGCGGACACGGAACTGCTCATGCACAGTGAGAAAGATCTGCTGCCCGGCGAAACCGTCGGGATCCGCTTCCGGAAGGACGGTCTGAATTATTACGATTCATCCGGACAGTCTGTCAAATAAGTGCGCTTGTTGTATAATACCCGTGTCATCAGGAGGTAAATTTTGATGAAAGAATGCAGACATGTTGCGATCATCATGGACGGCAACGGCCGCTGGGCAAAGGCGAAGGGCCTGCCCCGCACCGCCGGCCATAAAGTCGGTGCCGACAATGTCAGAACAATTGCCATCGCCGCCAATGAGCTCGGCGTGAAATATCTGACTCTCTACGCATTTTCAACCGAGAACTGGAAACGCTCGAACGATGAGGTGAACTACCTCATGAAGCTGCCTGCCTACCTGTTCAAGATGTATATGAAGGAATTCCTGGAAAGGGGATTCCGGATCCGCCTGATCGGCGATCTTTCGGCGCTGCCGGACGCGACCAGAAAAGTGCTTCTCGACGCTGCTGACCAGTCCGCCGCCAATACCGGCCTGTCGCTGATCATCGCGATCAACTACGGCAGCCGTGATGAAATCAGAAGAGGTGTTGTCAGCCTTGCCGAAAAGGTGAAGGCAGGAACACTGGAGCCCAGAGACATTACGGAAGAATCCATCAGCGCCTCGCTGGACACCGCGGACTTCCCCGATGTCGACCTGCTGATCCGCACCAGCGGCGAGCAGAGAATTTCCAATTACCTTTTATGGCAGATTGCCTATGCCGAGCTTGAATTCGTGCCGGAATCCTGGCCGGAATTCACGCCGGAGGTGCTGGCAAGGTGCCTGGATGAATACAGTCACAGGGACAGACGTTTCGGAGGTGTGACAAATGAATAAGAAAATGCTCATCAAGACACTCGTGGCATTCGCCATGATTGCCGTTGTCCTGCCGATCGTCATCATCGGCGGCATCCCGCTGCAGATCCTGCTGGCGGCCATCGCGGCCTGTTCCGCTTTCGAGATTGCCCGTCTCTTTGACAAAAACCCCTGGATCATGGCGGCTCTCGGCTTTGCGGCCATTGCCGGTCTTTACCTTGTGCCGGCTTCCCATCTGGCGGCTGTCATCGCGGTCTGGCTGGTTGTTCTTTTTACAATCGAGCTGACCGACGAAAAGATCACCACCGACCTGGTTGCCTACACATTCACGATGACAATGCTGGTGGGTCTTGCGATCCGCTGCGTGCAGCTGATCTATGCTGACAAGGCCACCGCGGTCTATGTCCTGCTTTATATTGCCTGCGCCTGCTTCGGCTGCGATACCGGCGCCTATTTCTTCGGCGTCTTCTTCGGAAAGCACAAGATGATTCCGCGCGTTTCCCCCAACAAGACCTGGGAAGGCTCCATCGGCGGCTGGTGCACCGGAGCTGTCATGTCCTTTGTCTTCGGCATGTTCTTCTGCACCCATCTGCCGGTTGCCCTGAGAATTGCCGGAAGCCTGATCCTGCCGGCAGTCGCCCAGATCGGCGACCTGTCCTTCTCCAGCATCAAGAGAAGATTCGGCATCAAGGACCTCGGCAACCTGTTCCCGGGACACGGCGGCATGCTTGACCGCGTCGACTCGATCATCTTCTGCCTGATGGTATTCAACGGACTGATGATCCTCTGGGGGCTGGCATGAAAAGACTCGTACTTCTCGGCGCCACCGGTTCCATCGGTGTGCAGACCATCGACGTCGTCCGCCAGCATCCTGACCTGTTTGAAATTAAAGCGCTCAGCGCCGGCAGAAACATCGCCAAGCTCAAGGAAATCCTGGAGGAATTCCCGGTCGGAAAAGTCTGCGTCCAGAATGAGGCGGACGCTGCGGCCCTGCATGAAACATGGCCTGACATTGAGTTTTATCATGGCGATGAGGGCCTGAATGCGCTGGCAGCACTGGCAGACTATGACGTGCTTGTCAACGCCCTGGTCGGATTTGTCGGCTTCCTGCCGACCCTGACGGCAATTCAGAATCACCATGACGTCGCCCTGGCCAACAAGGAAACGCTGGTTGTCGGCGGCGAGCTGATCAACGCGGCGCTGAAGGAATACGGACAGAAGCTCTATCCGATTGATTCCGAACACTCGGCGATTTTCCAGTGCCTGCAGGGAAACAGGCGCTCCGACCTGAAGCGGCTGATCATCACCGCCAGCGGCGGCAGCTTCCGCACAAAGACAAGGGAAGAACTCAAAAACGTCACGGTGGAACAGGCGCTTGCCCA
>JAUNJW010000347.1 GCA_030533035.1 Erysipelotrichaceae bacterium | reverse complement strand
TTGCGCTGTCGCTGATCTTCTTCCGCAGGATCTATAACAAACTGGTAGTTACCCTGTAAAAAAATGAAAAGGTATTTCCGGACTCTGCAGTTCAGAAATACCTTTTTTCAGTTCAGCCGATACCCAGCAGCTTTGCGGCGTTTTCACCCATGATTTTCCGGTATTCATCTTCTGAAAGACCAAGGGTACTCATCAGTTCCCTGTATTCTTTCTGGTCAGCCCACGGGCAGTCAGTGCCGAAGATGACCCGCTCAGCGCCAAAGAGCCGGATGATCCTGATAAATTCTTCTTTTGACAGCAGCTGCGGTTCGCCATCTTTCCAGTAATCCCCGCGGGTATGGATGGGATGGATTGAGAAGGCGGTGTCGATCATCACGTCAGTGCCGGCAAGCAGTTCCTGCACCCTGTCCCAGTTCTGCCAGCCGCCCATATGGGCCAGGATGAGTTTCAGGTCCGGGATTTCTTCTTTGACCCGCAGGCACATTTCCGGCGAGCAGTGGACAACCCCGGGAAATCCGATGTCATCGCCGGCGTGGGTGATGACAGACAGCCCCAGCTCAGCGCAGCGTTTCAGAATGTTCATGAAAGGCTCCGAATCAATGTCGGCGCCCTGATAGACAGGGTGGATCTTGATTCCCTTAAGTCCGAGTTCTTTGACCCGGGCAAGTTCCTCATACCAGTTTTCATACGCCGGATGGATGCCGCCCAGCGAGAAGAGTTTTCCTCTGTACAGCTCATTGGTTTGAGCGGCCCTGGTGTTGATCTTTTCGACCTGGGAGGGTTTTGTGGCGACCGGCAGGATGACTGACAGGTCTATTCCAGCCTTCTCCATGGAACTGACAAGCCCGTCGCGGGAAGCGTCGGTGCACGGTTCGAGATGGGCGGCGTCGCCCAGTTTGTTCACCGTGGCGGCCGCGATCTGATCGGGAAATGTATGGGTATGGATGTCGATGATCATGGAAATACCATAACCGGCAGCTGTTTCCGGCTGCCGGTTCCTTTCTGTTTATGTCTGTTGTGAAATTTGCTGTGATTATTCCTTTTCGCCGAGCGCTTCGCTCTGGGGAACAAGGACCTTCTCATTATAGCAGGCAAAGGATTCTTCGACGACCTTTGCGTCCGGCTTCGGTGTGAAGGCGGAAATGACAGGAACGATGATCAGGCCTGCGATCATGCAGAAGGCGCCGGCGTTGATCGGTGACTGCAGAAGGGTGGGGAAAGAACCTCTGACCAGCATGTTTGCCAGCATGACAACGGTTGAGAAGATGAAGCTGCACCAGACAGATACTCTGGAGGCGCCTTTCCAGTAGAGACCGTAAAGGAACGGGGCCAGGAACGCGCCGGCCAGGGCACCCCAGGAGACGCCCATCAGCTGGGCGATAAAGGTGATGTTGGACTTGTACTGGACAATCGCGATGATGACGGAAATGGCGATGAAGACGACGATCAGGCTTCTCATGATGAGAACCTGTTTCTTTTCATCCATGTCTTTGATGACATGGCCCTTGAGCAGGTCGAGGGTCATTGTCGAGGAGGATGTCAGCACCAGTGAGGACAGGGTGGACATCGAAGCGGAGAGGACAAGGATGACGACGATTGCGATCAGGAAGTCGGGCAGTCCGCTTAACATGGTCGGGATGATGGAGTCATAGCCGCCGGCCGCGATGTCAATCTGGGCTGAGAACAGTCGGCCGAAGCCGCCTAAGAAGTAGCAGCCGCCGGCAACGATAATCGCGAACGCTGTGGAAACGATTGTACCGGTGGAAATGGATTTTTCAGACTTGATGGCATAGAACTTCTGAACCATCTGCGGCAGGCCCCATGTGCCTAAGGATGTCAGGATGACAACCCCAAGCAGGTTCAATGGATCAGGCCCGAAGAAGGAATTGAAGACGCCGGGCGTCGAGGATACAGCCGGATCGGTCACTTTTCCAAGGCCGTCCAGAGCTGCCAGGAATCCGCCCTGGGATTTGAGAACCGCCCAGATGACAGCGGTAATGCCGAATAACATGATGATGCCCTGGATGAAGTCATTGATCGCTGTGGCCATGTAGCCGCCGGCG
>JAUNJW010000346.1 GCA_030533035.1 Erysipelotrichaceae bacterium | reverse complement strand
ACTAAAGCGGCAGGCGCTCATATATAATACCAAATCCGGCAGAGATTTCAATACGCATGTTGAAAAGTGAATTCTGCAGTCATATGCATTGAAGTCTGCTGTTTTGGCACATGCCTGCGTCCGCAATAACATAAAACAAAACAGATTCAGAAGGTTTTCTGAGCTGGATTTCCATATGTCGGCAGAAGAAATACTATAATGAAGTCATCAGAAAAGAAGGACCCGTTATGTGGAATAAAGAGACAATACATGAGACTGTTGAAAAACAGAGAGCGTTTTTCCGTTCCGGTAAAACACTTGATATCAAATGGCGCAAAGAGCAGCTGATCCGGCTGAAGATCGCTGTTCAGACTCATGAAAAGGAACTGGCGGCGGCGCTCGCGGCAGATCTTGGCAGAAGTGAGGCGGAAGCCTATCTGACCGACATCGGCGTTGTGCTGATGGAAATTGATGAAATGGTGAAGGGCCTGAAGAAATGGGCGAAGCCGGAAACACATTACTCCGGTATTATGTGCTTTCCCAGCATAACCACCAAAGTGTTCAAAATGCCTTACGGTGTTTCGCTGATCATCGCCCCGTTCAATTTTCCGTTCGTTCTCTCGCTTGGTGTATTGTGCGCGGCCATTTCCGGCGGAAACACCGCTGTGATTAAGGCCAGCTCAAAATCCGCCCATTGTACGGAAGCACTGAAAAACCTGATCGCTTCCGCGTTTGCGCCTGAATATGTCACCGTTATAGACGGCGGCCATGATATAGCTGACTTCTGCCTGGAGGAACGGTTCGACAAGATCTTCTATACCGGTTCGCCGAAGGTCGGCTCCCATGTCATGGAGAAGGCGGCGAAGAATCTGACCCCGGTCGCTCTTGAGCTGGGCGGTGAAACCGGCAACTGGGCAATTGTCAGAAAAGACGCTGATCTCTGGGACGCGGCCAGGAAAATCGCTTTCTTCAAGCTTCTCAACTCCGGGCAGATTTGCATCAATGTCAATCAGGTCGCGGTTGCCGAGGAAGTGGCGGAGCAGTTTATCGGCTGTCTGAAAGAAGAGTTCATCCGTCAGATTACCGAAGATCCTCTGAACAATCCTGAATATCCGCATCTGATCAGCCGGGCGGCATATGACAAATGCGCGGCTGAAGCGGAAGTCTATAAGGACAGGATCCTGTTCGGCGGAAAGGGCGATCCGGATACACTGCGCTTTGAACCTACTGTGATCTGTCCGGTGGAACCGGATGAGAAAATAGTGAACCATGAACTGTTCAACCCGCTGCTGCCGGTTGTCACATTCCGTGACTGTGAGATTGACCGGCTTCTGGATCTTATCTCCGAAAGGGAGCATGGGCTTGCCCTGTATCTGTTCACAAAGGATATGAAATGGGCTGTGAAGACGATGTCCTCCCAGCAGTATGGCGGCGGCTGTATCAATGAAGTCTGCCTGCACATGATGGTAAAGGGCGTGCCGTTCAACGGCACCGGCCATTCCGGTATGGGCGCTTACCATGGCGAGTGGGGCTTCCGTGAATTTACCCATCCGTCCACTGTCCTGATCGGCAGCACAAGATTCAACCTGTCACTGCGGGAACATCCGTATACGGACTTCAAAGTAAAACTTCTGAAAGGATTCGAACGTTAAGGAATGATTGAAAAACGCGACATATTCTACTGGCCGTCCGGCCAGACAAGAACCCTGCATATCTATCTGCCGCCGGGTTATTATGAATCTTCTGAAAGATACCCGGTCATGTATTTCTTCGACGGCCACAACCTGTTCCATGATTATGAGGCGACGTACGGCAAATCCTGGGGACTTGAGTCCTTTCTGGACCGGTGGTCCAAAAAGATGATCATTGTCGGCATGGAATGCGCTCATGAAGGAAATCTGAGGCTGTCTGAATACAGTCCGTATGACAAACAGTGGCGGGGTGAATACGTCAGGGGCATCGGCGAAGATACTTTCCGCTGGATCCGTGACGAAGTCAAACCGCTGGCGGACAGGGATTACAGAACATACGGCCACCGGGAAGCCACCGGGATCGGCGGCTCCTCAATGGGCGGCCTGATGAGCATCT
>JAUNJW010000345.1 GCA_030533035.1 Erysipelotrichaceae bacterium | reverse complement strand
TTACCGCTTACGGAATATTCGGATGGATCGACATCTGGTTCAGCAATGGAATGAAAGAAACACCGGAAGAACTCAACCGCATTATCGTGAATAACATCAACACCATGATCCGGGGTGCCAAAGCACTCGAGGAGCTCTGAAATAAAAGCTGAAGCCATATGTGATACGGCTTCAGCTTTCTTTTCATCTGTTCTTTTCAATATCCTGCCAGTTGGAATTATGCAGGATCTCAGCATCATCCCCAAGGAAAGCCTTTCCTGCTTCTTCACTGCCCTGCAGCTGATACAGCATCCAGGCGGTCATATAGCCATCGGTTCTCATCAGCATTTCTTCATGTTCCGCGCCTGCTGCCCTTGCCCGGATTTTCAGCACATCATCCGGAACCTGCTCATAGTTTTCCATCAGCGCGGATAACGGTGATACGCCGCCGTATTCCTTTGTCGGGTCCGCGACTCCCTTGTCATCGGATTTTCCGGTTCCCGCAGTCATAAAATACGGGATATGAATCCTGGTGACGTCATAATGCCAGCCGAAATTGCCGGCCATGAACTGATAGGCGGCACTGCCGGTGAAAATGGTCTTGTACAGTTTCCCGTTTTCATATTCCGAAACAGCGGCCAGAGCGCCTGCTCCGCCCTGGGAATATCCGATAATGCCCATGTTTTCCCGGTCGATTCGTTCATAAAGGATATGATCCGCTTCCAGATTCATTACACAGTCCAGTGTGATGGACGCTGTTTCACCGGTACCGGTCTGCGGGTCTTCGTTTCCCGCGACGATAAACCCCCAGGAGGCCAGTCTTTCAAAGAATGGTTCATAGGATGCTGCAGGTGTTCCGCTGGCATTTACGACCAGGATCAAAGGATACTTATCGCTGTTCTTTTCAAGCTCAGCGGGATACCAGAAACGGATTTTTCCTATGGATTCATTGTCCGATGGTATTTCAGCATAAGAGACTTCATAACTGCCGGACTGGGAATACTTCATTTCCAGCACGGCATCCGATCTGAACTTTTTATAATACCCTTCTGTGATTTCCGTATCTTTTCCGGATGGAAACTGCGCTTTGATATAAAAGAATATGCCTGCTCCTGCAGCGAACAGGAGAGCGATGATAATCAACAGCACTTTTGTCATTCTTTTCATGTTTTTTCCTTCTTTTTTTTCGGGATGATTGTAACGTTTCCTCTTTCAGCAAAGCAATCTCCGGTAAAAAAATGAAACACTTAAGCTTTGTTTGTTTCATATAGCACAATCATAAGAATCATCCCATTCCGGAAAATAGTCCCTGCTTTGTGCAGGGTCTCCGGTTTGCGGTTCCGCGTGTTCTGCAAAGCTGCTCTTTTATCTTATGTGAAGACGGTTACCCGCTTTCAATAAGAGAAGCTCCCGAACATTTTCGGGAGCTTCAGCAGACTGAAATCAATTGGAATACTGTGTTTACTTTGACATTGCCTCCTGGACAGCGACAGCAACTGCAACAGTCATGCCGACCATCGGGTTGTTGCCCGCGCCGAGGAAGCCCATCATCTCAACATGCGCCGGAACAGAGGAAGAACCTGCGAACTGCGCATCTGAGTGCATACGGCCCAAAGTATCCGTCATACCGTAGGAAGCAGGACCTGCAGCCATGTTGTCAGGATGCAGGGTGCGTCCTGTGCCGCCGCCGGAAGCAACTGAGAAGTACTTTTTGCCGGCTTCCCAGCGTTCCTTCTTGTAGGTACCTGCAACCGGATGCTGGAAGCGGGTCGGGTTGGTGGAATTTCCGGTAATGGAAACATCCGCGCCTTCATGCCACATGATCGCAACGCCTTCGCGGACATCATCCGCGCCATAGCAGTTGACCTTTGCGCGCTCACCGTTTGAATAAGCGGTCTTGCTCACGATTGTCAGTGCGTGATCTTCCTTTACGTCTGCGGAAAGATAATCATACTTGGTCTGGACATAGGTGAAACCGTTGATGCGGCTGATGATCATCGCTGCATCTTTTCCAAGACCGTTCAGAATGACGCGGAGCGGTTTCTGACGGACCTTGTTCGCATTCAGAGCGATCTTGATCGCGCCTTCTGC
>JAUNJW010000120.1:4556-6426 GCA_030533035.1 Erysipelotrichaceae bacterium | reverse complement strand
CTTTCTGTCCCATATGTCTGATCTTCCTCCCTTATTTCTCATCGGAAACCACAACTGTGATGTGGCTTGTTCTCTTCAGGATCTGTGAAGCGCTGCCCTTTGCGCGGGGCATGTAGCGCTTCAGTGTGATACCCTCGTCTGCGTAGCACGCTTTGACGTAGAGGTTATCGTATTCGAGCTGGTTGTTGTTTGTCGCGTTGGCAGCGGCACTCTTGACAACCTTGTATACTGCTTTCGCAGCGTGGTTCGGTGTGAACTGCAGAATCGCAAGGGCCTCATCCACTTTCTTGCCTCTGACGAGGTCAAGAACCAGGCGGACTTTACGCGGAGTATAACGAACCGTCTTTGCTGTTGCTTTTACGTCCATGTTATTTCTCCTCCTTAAGCCTTCTTGTCGCCGGCATGTCCGCCGAACTTTCTTGTCGGAACAAACTCACCGAGCTTGTGGCCGACCATATCTTCTGTTACATAGACCGGAACATGTTCCTTGCCGTTGTAAACAGCGAATGTGTGCTCAACGAAGCTGGGGAAAATCGTTGAACGGCGTGACCATGTCTTAATAACTTCTTTTTTATTCTCCGCGTTCAGCTTTTCTACCTTCTTGAGAAGATAGTCATCACAGAACGGGCCTTTTTTAATGCTTCTTGACATTATTCATTCTCTCCTTTCAACTCTTATTTTCCGTTGCGTCTTCTGACGATGTACTTGTTGCTCTTAGCCTTTGTGTTACGTGTCTTGACACCCATAGCCTTCTTGCCCCAAGGTGTCATCGGAGCCTTACGGCCGATCGGAGCGCGGCCTTCGCCACCGCCGTGAGCGTGGTCAACAGGGTTCATAGCGGAACCTCTGACTGTAGGACGGATGCCTCTGTGGCGTGTACGGCCTGCTTTACCCCAGCTGATCAGGGAGTATTCGCCGTTGCCGACTGTACCGACTGTAGCGCGGCAGTTGCCGTGTACACGTCTGACTTCGCCGGAGCTGAGTCTCAGTGTGACGAAGTTGCCTTCGGAACCGAGGATCTGTGCGGAGCAGCCGGCAGCTCTTGCCATCTGGCCGCCCTTGCCTGCTGTGAGCTCAACGTTGTGGACGATGGTACCATCCGGCATGTTGCGGAGTTCCATCGCGTTGCCGACCTTGATGTCGACCTGTGTTCCGGAGATGATTGTAGCACCTACATCAAGTCCTTCCGGAGCGATGATATAACGCTTTTCACCATCTGCGTAGTTGATGAGAGCGATGTTAGCGTTACGGTTCGGATCGTATTCGATTGCAGCGACCTTGCCCGGGACGTTGTCCTTGTTTCTCTTGAAGTCGATGACTCTGTACTTCTGCTTGGCGCCGCCGCCCTGGTGGCGTGTTGTGATACGACCTGTGTTGTTTCTGCCGCCTTTTTTGTTTAACGGAGCGAGCAGGCTCTTTTCAGGCTTTGTCTTTGTGATCTTGTCATTGGACAAAGTCGACATGTTTCTGCGTCCGTTGCTGGTCGGCTTGTACTTTACAATTGCCATTTTGTTTTCTTTTCCTTTCGCATATTATCCGGAGATAGCGTGTTCCTCCGATAGGTGATACTCTTTGAGGCTGAATCCTTATTTTATTTAGTTGTTGAAGATATCGATGGATTCGCCTGCAGGCAGCTTGACGATTGCCTTCTTGTAAGCGTTGGTCTTGCCTTCGTAACGGCCGACTCTTCTTGTCTTGGGATGAACGTTGACGATGTTCACCTTTTCTGCCTTGATGTTATAGATTTCCTTGATTGCCTGAGCGACCGAAACCTTGTTGGCGTTCTTGGCAACCATGAATGTGACCTTGTTTTCGTCACTGGAGAGCTTCATGGTCTTTTCGGTAACGATCGGGCGGATGATAATATCGC
>JAUNJW010000120.1:0-4456 GCA_030533035.1 Erysipelotrichaceae bacterium | reverse complement strand
TCACTGGAGAGCTTCATGGTCTTTTCGGTAACGATCGGGCGGATGATAATATCGCGTGCGCTCATTATGCTAATACCTCCCCTGCTCTGGCAGCAGCTGTCTCTGTGAAGACGACCTTGTCAGCGTTGACGATGTCGTAAACGTTCAGGGAGCTGACTGTAACCAGCATGGCGTTCGGAATGTTTCTCATGGAAACGTATGCATTGTCGAAGTCTTCGGAAGCGTCGGCGACGAAGAGTGTCTTTCTGTCGAAGCCGAAGGCGTTCAGAAGAGCGACTGCCTTCTTTGTCTTGATCTCATCGAAGGACAGATTCTCAATAACGGTCATGTTGTTTTCAGCAACCTTTTCGCTTAATGCGGAACGCAGAGCCAGTCTTCTGACCTTGCGGTTCATCTTCAGGTTGTACTTGCGGGGCAGCGGGCCGAATGCGATCGCTCCGCCTCTCCACTGAGTAGCTCTTGTTGAACCCTGACGGGCACGGCCTGTTCCCTTCTGGCGGAACGGCTTCTTACCTGTACCGGAAACGAATGCTCTTGTCTTTGTTGAGTGTGTGCCCTGTCTCAGACCAGCCTGGTAAACCAGAACTGCGTCGTAGATGGCCTGCTGATTCGGTTCGATTCCGAAGACAGCGTCGGACAGCTCGATGGACTTAACAACATTGGCTTCCTGATTGTATACATCAATCTGCGGCATTGTTTAACCTCACTTTCCTGCGAGCTCGGCGTTGATTGTTTCTTCAACCTTTTCGAGCTCTTCCTCAACTGAAGCACCCTTGTAGGAGATCAGTTCAGGAACCTTGACTTCCTTGACCGGCTTGACAGTAGTCTTGATTGTAACTAAACCCTTCTTCGGACCCGGGACGTTGCCCTTGATCAGAATGTAGCCTTCTTCAGCATCAACCTTGATGACTGTCAGGTTCTGGTTAGTTGTTGTGACTGCGCCGTAATGTCCGGGCATCGGTGTGTTCTTCTCAATACGACCGTTGTTACGACCGGTTGTAGCGAGGGAACCGATATGTCTGACGTTCTTGGAACCACCATGGCTTTCCGGTCCGCGGTGAGCGTTGTAACGCTTGATTGTTCCGGTGTAGCCGTGGCCCTTGGAAGTGCCCTGTACATCGACGACATCGCCAGCCTTGAACAGGTCAGCCTTGACTTCGGCACCGACTTCCAGGTTCAGCATTTCGTCAGCACGGAATTCTCTGATAAAGTGCTTCGGAGCTGTACCGGCTTTCTTGGCATGTCCGATTGCCGGCTTTGTGGCACGCTGTTCCTTAACGTCCTCATAGCCCAGCTGAACAGCTTCGTAGCCGTCAGTTTCGTTTGTTTTCTTCTGCAGCACGACGTTCGGCTTTACTTCAACAACTGTTACGGGAATAAGTTCACCGTCAATTGTGAAGACCTGAGTCATACCGAGCTTACGTCCTAAAATACCTTTCATCTGTATTCACCCGGTTCCTTTCTTAAAGCTTGATTTCAATGTCGACGCCGGATGGCAGATCCAGTCTGCTCAGTGCATCGATTGTTTCAGCACTCGGGCCGATGATTTCAATCAGTCTCTTGTGTGTGCGGATCTCGAACTGTTCACGAGAGTCCTTGTACTTGTGGACGGCGCGAAGGACAGTTACGACCTCACGCTCAGTAGGCAGGGGAACAGGACCAACAATCTTCTTTGCGCCATGGTTCTCAGCTGTCTTGACGATCTTTTCGCTGGCAGCGTCCAGGCTCCTGTTCTCGTAAGCCTTCAGACGAATTCTTACAGAGTTCTTTGCCATGAATTTTTCCTCCTTATATTCACTCCCTTTTCGGGATCGCTCGGTGTGAGTTCCCCGGTTATCACGCTGGCCGTGACAACGCATTTCAGCGTGCCGGCAATCTCCCACGTCTACGCGAGTGCTTTGGTACTATATCATCCCTCAACCCCAATTGCAAGCAGTATTTTTCTGATTTTTTCAACAATCTTCATATGGTGTCAAAAAAAGCGGAATCAGTTGGATTTCCCACAAGATTTCCGCTCTTTTTCATTGATTTTTCGGGATATTCTGCCCGGAATCAGGCCAGTCTCTGCTGTATTCCTTATCCTTATATTAATATTAGGCCATTGAATCCGTGTGGATATACGGTCTCAGGCTGTCCGGAATAGCAATCACAAACGCGTTCATCAGCTCTTCCCTGCTCTTGCGGTGGTTGATGACATGGCTGCACATGGCAGCGGTGACGCCGGCCAGATAAACATGAAGAATCAGGTCCAGCTGCCTGTCAGGCTTGATCGTCATACAGTTGCGGACAATAAATTCCTTTATTTTTGAGTCCAGGGACTCATGGAAAAAGGCATGGTGCGGATAATCCACCAGAGTATTGGACAGCACGTTTGAATAAAACTGTGACTCATCCTCCAGGATATCCAGTACCTGCGATATGAATTCCTGCAGGCTCATATGCTTGTCAGGAACCTTCTCGTCTACGGCTTTGTTGATAATGTATGAGATCAGCTCATACTTATCGGCGAAGTGGTGATAAAAGTTGGATTTGCTCATGGAGCAGTTGCGGGTTATGTCTGCCACGTGAATCTTGTTGATAGTCTTTTTTACCGCAAGTTGTTTGACTGATTCAGTGAGCAGCTGTTTGGTGTCTTTGCGTTCTACAGGCATTTTTTAATTCTTCTCTCCGGAATGACGTGAATGGAAACAGCGCCGCGATTAATGTACATGATTGTTCAGACATTAAATATGGACACATTTTCAAATTGGTCAGTTTTTTAGTAAAATCGCTGTTTTGTAAAATAAAATCCGCAGAATAAGGAAGCAGAAACCCTTCAATTCCTGCTTCCTGTCAAAATTATCAGCGGAAACTGTAAAGAATCACGGCAATCATAGTCAGCACACAAACCGCTGTGCTGTGCAGGCCCAGACTCGTTCCGGTCGGAATCACTGCCTGTTTTTCGTTGCAGAATGTACAGCTGTTTTCCGATTCATTCCGGCTGAGCCGTGCGCTGACCGTATTGCCGGCCGTTGTGTAAGTACTCTGTTCAATGGAACATTCATACCCTTTTTCAGAAGGTGTAATCTCTGTCACCGTATATGGTGTATCAGGAATCAGATCTTTGAACCTGATTGTCTGGTCTGCAGCGAGTTCAAAACAGAACAGCCCATTATCGCTGCGCTGGATTGAACCGGCGCCGATCAGGGTATCACCTTCTGTTTTTTCATATCTGATTTCCTCTGTTTCGGCTTCCAGCTGCAGTTCAAAGCTGAATCTCTCTTTTCTTGAAGCCATTGAGCCCTTGACTCTCTTCGTCACAGCAAGGTCGACAGGAACCGGTGTATTGGTGAATGTCACCAGCACATCCTCAAACTGATTGACTGTCTCTTCCTTTGTCGTCAGGGCTGTATATGCCTCTGAAGCTGTTCCGAAGGCTTTGACAACCTGCCCTCTTCCATACTTGTCCTCGATTGTGTATTCCGGAATCCAGGAATTCCCTTCTTCGGTAAATGTGTAGTTAACGGTTACCGGAACATTTCTGAAAGTGATGCACTCTCTGTCTCCAAGGTAGAAAGTTCTGATGATCTTTCCTTCACTGTCAGGTACCAGTGTACCGAGCTCCGATTCAATCCTGTCCGTTTCTTCAAGTCCCGAGAAACTGGCTGTGAATTCAAATTCATCGTCCGTTTCCATTGTGCAGACCTTCTGCACAGTAATGTTCTGGACATAATCGAACCGGTTGGTAAAGGTGATCTCAATATCATCCGGTGAACAGACTGTTTCCAGTGCTGTTGACAGGAAATGATCCCTCCTGTCATTCAGACGATATGGTTTGATGATACCGTCGTTCTGATTGCCGTCTGTGATTTCATAGGAAGCAAGATAATCTCCTCCCTCTTCACAGATCTGGTAAGTGCTGCCGACCGGCAGATCCAGCAGATCTACAAATTCATCTCCTTTCAGTGAATATGAGAAATCCGCTCCGCCGCTGTCATCCGCGAAATAGATCTGACCGTCTGAGAGACGATATTCCTTTTCAGGATCAAGACCGCCGAGATAAATATGGAAGGTGAACTTTTCCTCATCCATATCTTCATATCTGCCGGTGATCCTTTTCTTCAGACGGATGTTAACTGTTTCATCAGATATTTCTTCTTTTGTATTTGTAAAATGGACAACTGTTGTGTCCTCGGAAATAACTCCGCTGGCTCCGGTCGATGTCATTCTGTAGCACTCACTCTCGTCCTCCTCAACCAGATACATATAGCCGGCCGGTATTCCGACGATTCTGTAGGTTTCACCTTTTCCTATGCGTACTCTTGCGACTCCGTTTTCAAAAGGCGTGTCTCCATAAACTGACGTTCCATGAAGAGGTTCTCCTTTCTCATTGCGCAATGTGACCGTAAACCCGAATCTTTCTGTATTTCCGCTGCTGTTGACAACATCTTTTGTGATAAGCATTTCACCAGTTTCT
>JAUNJW010000119.1 GCA_030533035.1 Erysipelotrichaceae bacterium | reverse complement strand
CCACACCCCTGCCATCCGGAATACCAGAACCGAAAAAACAAGAAGAGCCATCATACCGAACGCCGCAGACGCATAGCGGATATCAACGGCCGCGCCGACAAGCACGAACAGAATGACCTGGGCTGCTTTCCACAGTTCACCTGTCTGCTCAGAAACATGCGAAGCCTCTTCAGGAATCCATGCCGCACATGCCATTCCCATGGCCATGACGGCGATCAGTCCGGAAAACCCGACGGTATTGTTGATGGCGTCCTCCAGCGAGACCAAAAGGAATGAGAAGCATATAAGCAGCACTGTTATAACCGTTTGATCAAAATGAAACCTTCTGACAGCCGTACTGAACAGATATCCGCAGACAATGCCGGCAAGAATCCCGAGAATGACTGCGGCCGGAATCCTCAGAAGAGAAAGCGGGGAAAAGCTGCCGGACGAAACAAGGGAAACAAAACAGCTGAAAAGCACAATGACAAAGACGTCATCGCAGGAAGCCCCGGCCAGAATCATCTGCGGCACTGCCCTTTCCTTTCCATAGCCCTCCGTGATGATCCGGATCATATGCGGCACAATTACCGCCGGCGATACCGCGGCGATCACCGAGCCCAGCAGCAGCGCCTCCGGTATTGAAATATGCAGAAGACGCGGCGCGATCAGGACCATTCCGAGAATTTCCATGGAAGCCGGCACGAAACACATCAGCAAAGCCGGACGTCCCGCCCTGCGCAGATCATCCGTTTTCAGATTGAGACCGGCCCGGATCAGGATGATGATCAGGGCGATTCTTCTCAGTTCAGATGAAATTGAAAGAACTGACGGACTGATCAGACTGAAACAGTAAGGACCTGTCAAGATCCCGGTCAGCAGCATTCCTGTTAACGGCGGCAGCCGGATGAAAGAAACTAGTTTTCCGGCCGCAAGACCGAGAATCAGAATCAGGGCTAAGCTCAGCAGCATTTTTTATTCCTCCTCTGCATTCACAGGAAAAACAAAAGCTGACAGCTCCTGCATGCATAAAAAACATACAGACGTCATCAGCTTCAGAAACAAAGCGGTTCGGGTTTCCCCAGGGAGAACATCATTCCCGCTTTCAGAATATACTTCAGACATGCCCCGGTCAACAGCCGGATTTTATTTTTTATTCAGTTTCCGAATAGATTTATATGCTTTATTGATATTTTAAATATGTATTTATATTCAATATAATGCAGGTGTAAGGAGTCCAGCTATGAAAAACAACCTTGTCCTGAAACTCGCGATCCTGTCCTGCTGCTTTGTCACAGCTTCCCTCAACGCGATCGCCGGCAATATCCCGGCTATGGCGGCGGATATGAAAGATATTCCGCTCACATTGATTGAGCTTGTCACGACAATTCCTTCGTTATTCTCAATGGCGGCGGTTCTGTTCTCCTCAAAGATCGCCTCCGCCATCGGATACAAGAGAATCGTTCTTCTCGGTTCCCTGATCGCCGGCATCTTCGGAACACTTCCGCTGATTCTGAACAATATCTGGCTGATTCTGATGGCCAGAGGTGTTTTCGGATTCGGCTGCGGCCTGATCACTTCCGCCATGCTGATTCTGATTATCTTCTTCTTTGAAGGAAATGAACGCTCTTCCATGATCGGCCTGCAGGGCAGCGCCGGCGGCCTGGCGTCACTGGTGACTGCGTTTATCGCCGGCCGTCTTCTTTCAATCAGCTGGCACGCTTCCTTCCTTGTCTATCTCTTCGGTTTCCTGGTATTCTTCGCGGTCCTGTTCTTTATTCCCCATGTCGGCTCGATCCGTACAAGCGCCGCCGGAAGCGGTGAGGCACACAGCGGTTCTGAATGGATCCGTCTGATCGCGCTTGGCCTGCTGACATTTGTTTCCGTCACACTGGCGACTGTGTTTGTTGTCAAATGTTCCAGCCTGGCAGCCATCAAGGAGATCGGCGGCAGTTCCATCGGCTCCACTCTTGTCATGTGTATTTCCGCCGGTTCCCTGCTTGCCGGATTCAATTACGGCAGAATGAAATCCATTCTGAAGCGTCTCAGCCTGCCGGTTTTCTACCTGATCTGCGCGGCCGGATTTGCCCTTGCCTTTGTTTCAGGCAATGCTTTTCTGATGATGGCAGCGGCATTCCTGCTCGGCTTCGGCTATCTTGCCTTTGTGCCCTTCCTGCAGGAGCGTGTTTCAACAAAATTCGCCTCTTTTGCCGCGACCGGCACAACGGTCATCCTGGTCTTCCAGGGTCTCGGCGCGTTTATTGCCCCGTATGCCGGAACAATCCTCTCCCTGTTTACGGAATCACTCAACACCCAGTTCCTGATCTGCGGCGGACTGTATGTAATTCTCGCCGCCATCGGATTTGTCATCGGCGAATAAGAAAAAGGACGGCTTATTCAGCCATCCTGCGGATTTCATCAATCAGAAGCGTGATATGGCGCGGTTCTGCCTGGAACTTTTTGTAGATCAGGTGCGTGTGCATCGTATATTCAGGAGCGAACGGAATAAAGACAAGGTCTGTTCCTTCCGTATGGATAATATGCTCAAGGCCGACAACACAGCCGATGCCGTCTTCTGCCATCAGCGAGGCGTTGTACAGCAGGTTGTATGTGCCGGCAATCCTGAACAGATGCAGGCTGACGCCCGGAATCAGATCGCCGCTGCTTTCACGGTTGATAATAATCGGTCTGTCACTCAGATCTTTCTTCGGAAAGATCTGTTTTTTTTCTGCAAGCGGATCATCACGGCGAATATAGATGCCCAGGCGGTCTTCGAACGGCAGCGGAATGCTTTCATAGCGGGAATGGTCCACATTGCCGAAAATAACCGCAAGATCAATCAGGCCGTTGTCCAGCTGCCAGGCAAGATCGCGGCCGTCACCGCTGGAAATATGAAGATAAATATCCGGATATGTTTCCCTGAGATTTCTGAATGCCTGGGTCACCGTATGAATGCCGTATGTTTCACCGGCGCCGATATAGATATTGCCGCTGACCTCATGCATGTCCCCGCGGATTTCCGACTCTGTCTTTTCGGCCAGGGAAATCAGTTCCTGCGCCCTCTTTTTCAGAATCTGGCCTTCATCGGTCAGGGTCAGGCTTCTGGCGCCGCGCACAAACAGCTTTTTGCCGAGTTCTTCTTCAAGATCGGCGATCTGTCTGGAAAGTGTCGGCTGTGAAATATGAATTGCCGCGGCTGCCTTTGAGAAGCTTTCTTCCCGCGCCACGGCAAGGAAATAACTCAGTACCCGAAGATCCATGGTGCATCCTCCATTGTCAATATCATAGCAGAATCCGGATCAGAATCATGTACAGGATTGTGCCACCGCCGATCGATACCAGTGAATTATGTTTCCATTTCTGAAGGATCATGACTGAAATGACAGAAAGGAATTCCGGTACTCCATGGCCTGCCGCGGAAAAATCCATATCCTTCAGACAGTAAACGACAAGCATGGCAATCATGGCCGGCGGCAGATAACTGCCCAGAAAGAGGATGAATTCCGGTGTTTCCCGGCTGTCCGGCATCAGCAGAAAAGGCAGCGCCCTCAGCAATACCGTGCAGACCGCCATCACCGCAATCAGTGCCGCTGCATGATTCATATGCGCCTCCTTCTGAGGATGATCAGACAGACCATGATGGCAGCCATCGAAGGAATCAGAAAATCAGCCGGACCGAAAACAAGCAGTGAAATAACTGAACATACAAGTCCGCAAAGGGCGGCTGTATGTTCCTTTGACGTATACCATTGTTCCGCAAAAGCGGAAACAAACAGCGCCGTCATGGAAAACTCAATACCCTTTGTGGAAAACGGCAGCGAGCTGCTCATAAGACTTCCCAGCACGCTTCCTGAGATCCACCAGCAGTGATTGAACAATGAGACCATGAAACGGTAAAAGGCAGGCTCACACCCTTCCGGCACACTGCCGTCAGACAGCAGTGAGTAGGTTTCATCCGTCAGGGCAAAGATCAGATACGGCTTGTACCGGCCGCTGCCTTTGTATTTGTCAATCATTGAGATAGAGTAAAACAGATGTCTGGCGTTGATCATCAGAGACGTCAGGGCGGCTGTGATCAGCGAGACGCCGCCATCGATCATACTGACACCGGCATACTGAAGCGAACCGGCATAGATGAAAACACTCATGGCGAACGCCCAGGGCAGACCGTATCCTTTTTCTGCCAGCAGGATGCCGAAACCGATGCCGAGAATCACATAGCCGGCCATGACCGGCACTGATGTAATGAAAGCTTTCCTGATCTGTTCCGGGCGGCTTTTGTACTGCATGGAAGTTCCCCCTTTCAGATCTGGCTGTCGATCCTGTTGACCATCTTGATTTCGATTGTGTAGGAGCCGTCACTGGTGCGGATGAATTCAATGTATTCATGACTGTCGCTGTAGGCAGCCGGGAAAGTGATCTCAATTCCTGTATCGGTTTTGATTTTCTGTTTTTTCATGGACATGCGGATGGAAGCTTTGGAAAGCTCTGTTTCTTTGGGAAGTGTTTTCTGTTCTGCTTTCTTCAGGAATACCTCCGCCATTTCCGGTTCATCCTCAAAGACTTCCGAAACAAGCGTATCGGTATTCAGCGCCATCCCCTCCTGTGCCGCTTCGGCGATATAGGTTTTGACCCGGCCGAGCAGGACAGCCGGATTTTCATCGAATTCCTCAGCCACCTCATGGGTGATTTCCCTGACACTCTGCACAACCTCCCGGCGGGAGATGCCGCCTTCCGCCTGCAGAAGTTTTTCCGTCATGAGACAGCGGTCATTGTTCCATTTGCCTTCATCCACGTACGCAATCTCCCCGCTCAGCATATTCACAAGGGCGAAAGAGCTGACTGTTTTGGAGACTGCCGGCATGGCACTGTGGCCGAAGCTGACTGTGTTGGCGATCAGTCCGTTTTCATTTTCACTCAGACAGGTCAGGGTTTCCGTTTCCTCAAGTAGAACAAACAGGATGTACGGAACATCGTCATATCTGAAGTCCGCAGCCAGCACTTCGAAGCTTCTGGACTCATCATGTTCAAAGTATTCAATCAGCGGCTTCAGGACTTCCGCGGTAAAGCCCGGCAGGTCTGTTTCATGCCGGAAGTACTTTTGCATTTCTTCCTGAAAGGAACTGTCCGCCAGGAATGTGCCCGGTTTTGAGCGCATGTCATTGCGGCAGCGGGTGACATAGCGGCGCACGTATTTTTCAATCTGCGGATCTTCCAGGTCCATTGTCATCTCTGACAGGATGATCCGGTGGCGGCTGCCGTCAAGAATATGCAGTATGGCCGACTGGATTTCCAGGCCGGCTGTTTTGATTTCATTGATTTCATTCATTTCGGTCATAGTTGTTTCCTCAGCTGTTCCATTATACAGAAAAACGGCATTTCTGCCGTCTTTGAATCTGAATATTACTGCCAGCTGACCTCAGCCAGAATGTCCCTGACTGTCTTCATGCTGTCATCTGCCAATTCCTGTCTGCAATAGGCGTAAATGTAATAGAACACCTTGCCGTTTTTGATAATGACGGCAGTCCCCTGCATGCCGGTATTCTGGACTTCGTAGGTATATGTGAAGCCGCTTCCCTCCAGGTCGCCGACTTTGAATTCACTGAATTCCTTCATCCGGTAGGAATAGTCCTTCATCAGCTTCGCGATCGAGGACTCCTGTTTTTTGATGGCGTCCTTCGGATCGCCGAGCATTGCCAGGAAGGAATTGTACTCCTTCCAGGAAACAGTCAGAATGATATGTTTTTCCTCATTCTGCATGCCGAAGTTGACAGCTCCTTCCGCAGCCCTGTATTTTGCGAGATCCTCGTCTGTCAGAATCCGGAACCCTTCCGGCACATTGATATTCATTTCATTGTTCAGCAGTTCACTCATGGTTTTTTCCTTACAGCGCTTTGACTTCTTTTCTCAGCTTCAGCAGCGCGATCATTGTCAGAATCATGACGATAAACAGGACGATTGCAACAGTCATAACTACAACCGCTTCTGAGATGCCGACCTTCTTCATGAAAATCGTAAACAGCAGGATGAACAGTTCAGCGGCGACAATCAGATATCTGACCGTGTGGATTCTCTCTGTCTGGCCTGATCCGATGTCTTCCGCGATCATTTCAACAATGCCGAGCAGCAGGAACAGATAGGCCACTTCGCATAAGTTGGTGACTGTATTGAGAATGGTCAGTTCCGCTTCCGGATTGATGAATGTGTATGCATACTGAACGATATTCATCATCATGATCGGCAGTGCCGCCCATTTCATGTATTCTTTGCCCTTCCCGTATTCTCCCAGGCCGTCGAAGGCAAGGAAGTACAGCAGCCAGCCGATGAAGTCCGGCATGACGTTGACGGTGGTGTCACCGAATTTCAGATTGATGTTGACCAGGGTGAATACAAATCCGACCGCGATCATTGATATAGATTTTTTCAGTTTTTCCAAATCCATGTTAAACCTCTCTGTTTTATGTACC